>JAFPEE010000064.1 GCA_017389705.1 Prevotella sp. | reverse complement strand
CGCAGAGCCTCGATAGAGTCATAGCCCTCGATATTCATAGCCACACATCCGCAACCGGCGTGCATCACAGCACCTGTTGACCATACGAAGATGGCAATGAGATAACCTTTCTTAGTTCCCATCCAGTCGATGAACTTACCTGCGAAGAGGTTGGCAATAGCATAGAAGATGGAGAACCATCCGGTGATGGTACCGTAGTCGTTGTCGTTCCAGTGGAACTCAGGAGCGATAAAGTCCTTCCATGTGAGAGACAAGACCTGACGGTCCATGTAGTTGACTGTCGTTGCCAGGAACAGCAGCGCACAGATGACCCAACGCCAGTTGGACATTTTTGTTGTTTGTACAGGAGCCATATTCTGTTTAGTGTTTTAGTTTATTGTTTCTGTGAGTACTAACGCAGGTCGTTCACGGGAATGTTGTCCTTGTCGTTGTAGTTCAGGTTCTCGCCCGCCATACCCCAGATGAAGGTGTAGTAGTAGGTGGCGGCGGCACAATGGATGCTCCACTCCGGCGACATGATGGCCTGTTCGTTCTTCAGCCATACCACACGCGTCTCCTGAGGCTCGCCCATGAAGTGGCTCACCTGCTGACCCTCGGGCACGTTGAAGTAGTAGTAGGCCTCAATACGACGACCATGCGTATGCGCAGGCATCGTGTTCCATACACTACCGGCCTGCAGCTGCGTCAGACCCATCTGCAACTGACAGGGACCCTCCTCTAACGAAGTGTTCACTATCAGCTGGTTGATGGTGCGCTGGTTGCTCTCAGCCAGCGTACCCAGAGGCTTCTCCTTCGTACCGACGATGGTAGCCTTCAGACTCTGCACCTTGCCGTTCTTACGACCGTCCAGCGTCACCCACTGCGTCTTGTAGTGTTTGTGGGCAGTAGCCGAGTTCAGGTAGAACTTAGCAGGGTTCTTGGGGTCCTTCGAGCGGAAGACAACCTCCTTATTTGAGTCAATATCCTGACCCCTTTTGTCCTTACCCAGCCAGCCGCGACCCACATAGAGGGCCTCGCTGTAGCCTAAGGGATACTCCTGACCGTCGACGATGACTACACCGTCGCCACCTGTGTTGATGATGCCCAGCTCGCGGTTACGCATGAAGTAGTCGGCACGCAGCTGAGGGTGAGTCTCAAGCTTCAGGTCCTTGTTTACTGGCATGGCACCACCGAAAATGAAGCGGTCGTACATCGAGTACGTCAGGTTAATCTCGTCGGCCACCATCACCTTTTCCATCACGAAACGGTCACGCAGCGTCTGCGTGTCGTAGTGCTTCACGTCAGCCGGATGACAGGCTGCCTGGAAGCTCATGTTCTGCTGAGCAGACATTGATAAAGAACTCATGATCATCAATAAGCTTAATACTTGTTTTTTCATTGTTATATTGTTTTTTAGTTTTGCACCGTTAACCTTTAACCATTACTGTTTGTTCTCCTTCGCAATACGCATGCGGTTCCACACCACCATGCCAATGGTTATCACCGTCAGCACGCCAGCGCCAATCCACTTAAGGTAAGCCACACACTTGAAAATAACCCATCCGAAGAGACTCGACGCGAAGTCCAACGCACCGCCCTCGAAGCCTGCGGGAATGTCGGCAGCCTTGTCGCCCGTCTGCTCAAACACCGTATGGGCAGCCTGCGTAAATGCTCCTGCCATATCCGTCACGAAATACAGGCCTATGGCCAGCGCCACCAGACCGATGATGAACGTCTTCACCACGTTACCCTTCGTAAAGGGCAGCACCATGGGAAACAGATAGAACATACCAGCCAGCGATGCCAGGGGCAGGAACTGGTTGCCGGGCAGCACCACTGCCAGACCCAGTGCCACAGGAATCAGCAACAGGCTCACCACCAGTGTCGTCGGATGACCGATAACCACTGCCGGCGACATGCCGATGTATACCTTCTTGCCATTGAACTTCTTCTTCACCACCTCCTGCGTCTTCTCAGCAATGGGTTTCAGACCCTCTATAAATAAAGAGGTAATACGCGGGATGAGCTCCATCACCGCACCCATCGTCACACCCAGGAACAGCACCTTCTTGATGTCCAGCTGCGCCAACGCACCAATCAGACAGCCCACGATGACGCCCAGTATCAGCGGCTCGCCCATCACGCCAAACTTCTTCTTCATACCCTCAGCATCGATGTTCAGCTTCTCGAAACCGGGAATCATGTCCAGGGCCTTGCCGATGAGCAGTGCGAAAGGCACGAAGCTCTGGCAGAAAGGCTGCGGAATGGAGATGCCCTGCCACTCAGGATAGTACTCCTGGAACTTGTCTGCCGTCAAGTCGGCCATCACCAGCGTCACGATATAGCACACGATGGCAGCAAAGTAGCCCCATGCCAGCGACTCACCCATCACGAAGTAAGCCACCGCACCGATGAAGGCAAAGTGCCAGTAGTTCCACAAGTCAATGTTCACCGTCCGCGTGCAGCCTGTTATCAGCAACAGGAAGTTCACACCCAGACAGATGGGGATGATCAACGCACCCACTGCCGTATTGTAAGCCACAGCGGCAGCAGCAGGCCAACCCATGTCAAACACCTTCAGCTGCAGGTCGTACAACTTGGAGATCTCCGACAGCGGACCACCGAAGTTCGTCGTCAGCAAGGCCGTCACAATGCCCAGACCCACGAAACCGACACCCACATAGAGTCCCGACTTCAGCGATTTTCCGAACTTCAGGCCTATACCCAGGCCTATCAACGTAAACAGGATGGGCATCATCACGCTGGCACCCAAACTGATAATGTAACTGAATACTTGTTCCATTTGTTTTAAATATCGATATTTTCGTTTGTTTTAGCGTATTTGGGTGCGAAGGTACGAAAAAAAAACGGACTGACCAAATTGTCAGCCTATTTTTTATCATTCACGCCCTGAAATAGCAGTCCTATCACTTTGCACCGAAGGTATTTGCAATCTTTTCTACGTTCATACTTCTGGCTGAAGCATCGAAGATGTCTTTATATATTCCACCTTGTTGATAAACGCCAGATGGTGAGCCGTGTTGTACGACACGACCTTGCTGAAGTACATAAATCTGCTCGGCATCGATAATCTGGCCGATGTTGTGGGATATGATGATGACAGTACGTCCCTGTTTGATGGCATCGATGCTGGCCTTGATCTGTTCTGTGGCGATGGCATCAAGACTGGCCGTCGGTTCATCGAGGAAGATGATAGGTGGGTTCTTGATGAACATGCGCGCAATGGCGATTCGCTGCTGCTGGCCTCCGCTGAGTTGTTGGGCTGCGGTATCGAAACCCTGTGGAAGTTGCATGATCTGTTCATAGATATAGGCTTGTTTGGCTGCTTTCACCACATCCTCGTGGGTGGCCTGTGGACAGCCGTACTTGATATTCTCCTCGATGGTGCCGTCGAAGATATGGTTCTTCTGCAGCACCAGACCCACGTTTTCACGCAGCCATTGTGTGTCCCAGTCGGCAAGATCGACGCCGTCGAGCTTGATCTGTCCGCGCTGAGGCATGTAGAATTTGTCGAGCAGGTTGACGATGGTACTCTTGCCTGCTCCGCTCAGACCTACAAGGGCGGTTATCTTGCCGCTCTCAATACGCATTGACACATCAAACAGAGCCTGGGTACCATTTGAATAGGCGAAATCGACGTTTGACAGTTCAAAGTCGCCCTTTACTTTATCAGGGTGATACTTGCCTGACACCTCCACCTCATCGTCTGCATGCAGAATTCCAAAGAAACCTTCTGCATAGATAAGGGCATCATTCATATCGTCGTAGATACGGTGCAGTTGACGGATGGGCGCACTCACGTTGGCAAAGAGCATCACGTGGTACATAATCTTTCCTATGGACATGCCAGGATAGTCTATCAACACTAAATAGGCTGTCAGGATAATGATGAGCACAGTACCAATCTGTTCGAGGAAACTCTTCAGGCCATTGAAAAAGAAACTCTGTTTACGAGTGCTAAGCTGCAGATTGGTCATTGCGTCTTGCAAGCCTGCCTGACGATCAGCCTCTATCTGCTCACGATTGTACGACTTGATGACGGTGATGCTCTCAATGATGTTCAGGATGCCCTGACTCACTGCCTGATGTCCGCCGAAGATACCTCTTCGTCCGCCCTTCATCCGTTTTGCCTGGAGGTTGGTTACATAAAAATAAATAGGTACGATGCACAAAGCCACAAGCCCTACATAGACATTTGCCCAAAACATCAGAATCAGTGCCAGGATGGCACTTGTGAAGAGAGGCAGGATTTCGATAAAGAAATTGTTGACGGTGTTCGACAAACTCATGATGCCTCTATCGATTCGTGACTGCAACTTTCCAGTTTCATTCCCTTCGGCTGTAAAGAATGCCATACGGAAGGAGAGCATTCGCTCCACCACTTTCAGAGAAAGGTCACGACTCACAAGGATACGCATCCGCTCACCATAATATCGTTGGAAGAAAGTCACCAAAGCTCCTATCACTTCCTTGCCAAGAAGAATGATGGTAATAGTGGTAAGGATCTTAACAGCACTAGTCCACGAGAAATCGGGTACTTGTATCAGCGCATTGATGGCATCGACAGCACGATCAAGCACTACGGCATTCACCTGTGCCATCAGCGAACTGATGACTGTCAGCGTCAACGTAATGCCCACCAGCCACCTGTAAGGCAGCACGAAGGGCAGGATATTCTTCAGCAGGTTCAGGATATTCATCTTCCCTGCATTGTACTGGTTCTCGTTCATCTGTCTTCTTTGGATGCGTAAAATCTCGAATTTCCCTGCAAAGGTACGATTAAGTGAGCAAAAAGCCAAATGTATTTGAGTTTTTTCGAACGTGAGTACCTTCGCTGATTATTTCAGCAAAGGTACAAGCTTTTGCATAGGGATTTAACAAAAGTTACTCGCTTATTCACTTACTCACTTTTGACATTTGGCTTTTTGTCTTGTACAAGGGATGGGTGGACTATATGGTGTGTGGATGGGCGCGTGCTCGCATTACGACTGAAGGGTGCTCGTATTACGATTGAAGGGGCTTCGTATTACGATTGAACTCCTTGCAAAAAACGCGCGAAAAAGGGGTCGAAAAAACCATCTTTTGGGCAAAATATTTGCAGGAGTGCAAAAAAAGTCGTACCTTTGCCATTGCAATAAAGATGCGATAGCGACTGCCAATAAATACGTTAAATCCAAAACTATAACTCATCATGATCAACAACGAACATCTTATTCTGAACGCCAATCCCATTGTGGTGGCACTGCAGAAGCCGTCGGCGGATTTTACCAAGGCCGACATCATTGACTACATCGTAAAGAACGACATCCACATGGTGAACTTCATGTACCCTGGCGGCGACGGAAAGCTGAAGACGCTGAACTTCGTCATCAACGACATGGCGTATCTGGACACCATCCTGACCTGTGGCGAGCGCGTGGACGGCAGCAGCCTCTTCTCGTTCATCCAGGCAGGCTCGAGCGACCTCTATGTGCTGCCCCGTTTCCGCACAGCATTCATCGACCCCTTTGCGGAGATTCCGACGCTGTCGCTGCTCTGCTCGTACTTCGACAAGGACGGCAACCCGCTGGAGTCGTCGCCTGAACACACGCTGCACAAGGCGGCAGTGGCTTTCACGGAGGTGACGGGCATGGAGTTCCAGGCCATGGGCGAGCTGGAATACTACGTCATCAGCGACGACGAGGAGGTGTTCCCCGCCCAGGACCAGAGGGGCTACCACGAGTCGGCCCCCTACGCCAAGGCCAACGAGTTCCGTACAAGGTGCATGCAGTACATAGCGCAGACGGGCGGCCAGATAAAGTACGGCCACTCGGAGGTGGGCAATTTCAGCCTGAACGGCAAGAACTACGAGCAGAACGAGATAGAGTTCCTGCCGGTACCTGTGGAGCAAGCTGCCGACCAGCTGATGCTGGCGAAGTGGATTATCCGCAACCTGGGCTACCAGTTAGGCTACGACGTGACGTTCGCCCCGAAGATTACGACGGGCAAGGCCGGCTCGGGCCTGCACATACACATGAGAATGGTGAAGGACGGCAGGAACCAGATGCTGGAGAACGGTGTGCTGAGCGAGCCTGCACGCAGGATGATTGCGGGCATGATGGACCTGGCACCGTCGATTACGGCCTTCGGCAACAAGAACCCCACGAGCTACTTCCGCCTGGTGCCCCACCAGGAGGCGCCGACCAACGTCTGCTGGGGCGACCGCAACCGCTCGGTGCTGGTGCGCGTGCCACTGGGGTGGGCTGCCGACGTGGACATGTGCCATGCCGCCAACCCGCTGGAGCCTGAGTCGAACTACGACACGAGCATCAAGCAGACGGTGGAGATGCGCTCGCCCGACGGCAGTGCCGACCTGTACCAGCTGCTGGCAGGGCTGTGTGTGGCCTGCCGCCACGGCTTCGAGATGGACAACGCCTTGGAGGTGGCCGAGAAGACGTATGTGAACGTGAACATCCACGCTGCCGAGAATGCCGACCGGCTGGCCACGCTGGCGCAGCTGCCTGACTCGTGCGTGGCGTCGGCAGACTGCCTGGACCGCCAGCGCAAGGTGTTCGAGGAGCACGGCGTGTTCTCGCCTGCCATGATAGACGGCATCATAGCACAGCTGCGGGCCTTCGACGACACGACGCTGCGCAAGAATATTGCGGACTATCAAGAGGAGATACAGAAACTGGTGACCCGGTACTTCCACTGCGGCTAATCCTGGAAGTAGACTTTCTTTACGCGGTTGCTCACGCTGGTGAGCACCTCGTAGGGAATGGTGTCGAGGACATCGCTGAGAACGGTGACGGGCAGGTGCTCGCCAAAGATCTCGGCGGTGTCGCCTTCTTTACAGGGGATGCCGGTGACGTCAATCATGGCGACGTCCATGCAGATGTTGCCCACGTAGGGTGCCTTCTGGCCGCCCACAAGGCAGTAGCAGGCGCCGCGCCCCAAGTGGCGGTTCAGTCCGTCGGCATAGCCTATGGGGATGGCGGCAATGACGGAGTCGCGTGTAAGGATGCCCTTGCGGCTGTAGCCCACGGTCTCGTCCTTGGGCACACGGCGCAGCTGGAGAATGGTGGTCTTGAGCGTCGAGACGGTGTGCAGCATGCGGTTGTCGCGCGGGTCGACGCCATAGAGTCCAAGGCCCAGCCGGCACATGTCCATCTGTCGCTCGGGGAAGTGCTCGATGGCGGCAGAGTTGTCCATGTGGCGCAGTATCTTGTGGCTGAAGGCGGCCTGCAGGCGCTGGCTGGCGACGTCGAACTTCCGGAACTGCAGGGCAGAGAAGCGGTCGAAGTCGTCGCTGTCGGAGCCTACGAAGTGGCTGAAGACGGAGCGTGGGATGATGGCGTTCTGCGACTTCAGGCGGCGTATGACCTCGTCAATGTCGCGCTCCGGGTCGAAGCCCAGACGGTGCATGCCGGTGTCGAGCTTGATATGCACCGGCCAGCCGGTGATGCCCTCCTTCTCTGCCGCACGGATGAGGGCCTCCATGAGCCGGAACGAGTAGACCTCAGGCTCCAGGTCGTAGTCGAACATGGTCTTGAAGGCTGTCATCTCAGGATTCATCACCATGATGTTCTGCGTGATGCCATGACGGCGCAGGGTGACACCCTCGTCGGCAACGGCGACGGCAAGGTAGTCGACACGGTGGTCTTGCAGCGTCTTGGCCACCTCGACGGCTCCGGCACCGTAGGCGTCGGCCTTGACCATGCAGACGAGCTTGGTCTCGGGCTTGAGGAACGAGCGGTAGTAGTTGAGGTTGTCGACGACGGCGTTGAGGTTGACCTCGAGGATGGTCTCGTGGACCTTCTGCTCCAGGCGCTCGCTGATGCGGTCGAAGCCAAAGGCGCGGGCACCCTTGATGAGCACCACCTCGTCGTGCAGCTGACGGAAGGAGTCGCTGTGGAGGAAGGCGTCGGTAGAGGCGTGGAAGACGGAGGTGGGCACACGGAAGACGTCGTGCCACGCCTGGATGCGGGGGCCGATGCCGATGAGCTTGGTGACGCCACGCTTGAGGCAGAGGTCGTTGACCTCGCGATAGAGGGCCTCGTCGCTCATGCCGCTCTGGTAGATGTCGCTGAGGATGAGCGTCTGGCTGACTGCCGCGGGCTGCCGGGTGTCAGCACTGCTGGCACGACGGTTCATGAAGTCGAGGGCGATGTCGAGCGAATTGATGTCCGAATTGTAGGAGTCGTTGATGAGCGTACACCCATGGCGTCCTTCCTTGACCTCCAGACGCATGGCGACAGGTTCAAGGTGTGCCATGCGCTCGCGCAGCTGCTCTGGGGTGACACCCAGATAGAGCGCTG
>JAFPEE010000063.1 GCA_017389705.1 Prevotella sp. | reverse complement strand
CGTCGTGACTGGACAGGGTGATGTCGTAGGGTGTGTCGATGATGCCCAGCTGTCCGTAGTCACCCTTGTATATCGGGTCTGTCTCACCGGCAGCCTCCTTCAGGACGCGTGCATCTACCTCGTCGTAACGGGGTAGCGAGGCACCTGCCTGCTTGACAACTTTCTGGAAAGCCTCGTCGGCAGTATCATAGCTCATAGTCAGTTGATAACCCTCAGGAAGTGCTTTCAGCAGTTTGGTGTCATAGAGTTCCTGCGTGGGACTAAGTGACCAGAAGTGTATGCCGCGTCCTTTCTCTGACAGGAAGCCCCAGTAGTTGTCGGCATTTACCTTTTCCAGAATGTCGTCCTTCCAAAAGGCCTCAGTGCCTGCCCACTTGCTGCCGGTCTCAAACTTGTTGCCGCTGAGATACCACTCTCCAACCTCGTTGATGTTTCCACCACTGGGACGTACGAAGTGGCGCCCATTGCTGGTACCTGCCTTTGTCGCAGGACCTGGACGGTAGTAGTTGTTAATCATGTAGGTGCGGTTGTAGTCAGTAGCTCCACCTGCTGAGCATTCGCCTCCATAGACGGAATTGTGATTTCCCCAGTTGTAGATGACGTTGTTGATGAATTCGCTGTCCACCTGTCGGTCGTTCACGCTTGAGCGTACCCCATTGAAGCGCGGCGAGCGACTCACGTTATGGGCAAAGAGACAGTGGTGCAGCGTGCCGTGCTCGCCGCCCCACTGGGCACCGTAGGCACGGGCACCCTTCAGGTTGCCCGAGTTATAGAGCGCCTCCGAGAAGATGCACCATTGCACGGTGGTGTAGTCGCAGTCGTACATGGTCAGGTTCTCCTCCATCGACCAGGCGAAGGTGCAGTGGTCCATCATGATGTTCTCCACGTTCTCCACGTCGAGCATCGACATGCTGTTGCCGTTGTTGGCATTGCTGTTGCTGGGCAGGTCGCCGGCACGGAATCGGATGTGGCGCACAATGCTGTTGCTGCCGAGCTTCATCTGGTAGCCTGCCAGGCAGATGCCACCGCCAGGTGCCGTCTGTCCCGCGATGGTGGTGTTGGCCTTTGCCGTGAGCCTAGAAGTCAGGTAGATGGTACCTGCCACCTTGAACAGCACCGTTCGCGGCGTGTCGTCGCCTGTGGTGACGGCCCAGCGGAAGGTACCTTCATCGCCAGTATCGTCGAGTCGGGTGACGTAGTAGACCTTCGAGCCACGACTGTCTACCATGCGGCCACCCGTTGTGAAGCGTCCGTAGCCCTCAGCGCCAGGGAACGAGATGAGGTCGGCCTTGTAGTTCTCCATCACCTTGAACACTGCATACACGGCACAGTCCTCGTTGATGGTAAAGCTATAAGTGGCACTGGTAGACAAGCTATTCCCAGCAGCATCCTCCCAACGCAGGAACTCATGTCCCTTGGCCGCAGAGGCTTTCAGGGTTATCGCCGTGCCGTGATTGTACTTATAGCCACCCTCGACGGCAGTGCCCTCAGGACTAACCGTTACCGTTCCCATGCCCTCACAGCCGGCCTTGATGAAGCCTAAAACGGTGTTGGCGGCCTCAGCCTTGAACCGTGCCGTAATAGTGATATCGCTCGTCAGCGTAAACTTGTGCGGATTCTCCGTCGACAGCAGTTCGTCGCCAGCATACCAGCCCTCGAACGAGTAGCCGGCATTTGCGGTGGCAGTAATATTGCTTGTCTGCGTACCAGAGAGTACTCTGGCACTGGTGGGGCTGACGCTGCCAGCACCGTCTGGCGACACAACAAATGTTGCGGTATAATACGTAAAGGCCTGAATGCCAGGCAACGTTGCCAATGCTATGCTCGCGGTGCATGTGAGCATCGCTGTCAATAAAATGGCGATAGTTTTCTTCATATTCATTTGCAAATGTTTCTTGTTCCCGTTTTTATTAAGACGAAAGGCTCTCCGTTTTGTCACCAAAGCAGCATGACGCATTTTGACAAGGAAAGCTCTTGACTCAGAGAGACTAAGTTTTGGGCTAAGCGCAATGGAGCCTAAGGCAAAAGGGAACGGAGCCTAAGGCAAAAGGGGACGGAGGACCAGGCGCTCCGGTTTTCAGCGGGCGGGAAAAAGTCTTGCGGCGGGCGGGGCAAAGCCTTGCGGCGGACGGGGCAAAGTCTTGCAGCGGGCGGGAAAAAGTCATCAGTTCCAATATTCTCAAATGAGAATCGCCATAGGCGACAACACCCTAAGACACTGCAAATATACAAAAAAATCATCTAAAATCCAAACTTTTCGGGGAAAAAGTTAGCGGCCCTGCTTGGTGCAGAGCCGCTGACATTATTATTCTATGAGTTAGTGTTGCTTACTTCACAAACTTCTTGCCGTTCTGAATAACTACACCCTTGAAGTCATTAGAAACCTTCTGGCCAGCGAGGTTGTAAACGGGAGCATCAGCATCGAGCTCAGCCTTTACGTTGCTGATGCCGCTCTCGCCACCTGCCTGGAAATAGAAACCATAGATACCAATCTGGCTCTTGGGATTGAACAACCAGTAGGTCTTGCCCGCCTCGACAGAGAAATCGATGAAGCCAAGAACAGGGCGGTTCTGAGTTACACCATTGGTGTGCTGCAGTACATAGTCGTCAGCCATCTTACCCACATTGAAGTACTTGGCTGTTCCTTCTTCAGCACTGCCTTCATAAGCAAACCCAGTGTTCTGATAATAGATGCTTACATCTATTGTCGAAGGAGCCAACGGCTGTCTGGTAGACTCGTCAACTACATAGGTGGGATTTGCATTCTTATTACCATAGATACCTACACGAAGTGTACCGCTCTTGGTGGCGGCAAACTTGTGGTAAGCACCCTTGGCAGGCATGGCTGTAGCACCTGGCTCCCAATAGGTGTCGTAGGCACGGAACACCTCGTCGCCATCACTATTTACTTCATAGAACTCCCAGTGCTGGAAGCCAGGATTGCCCTTCGGCATTAGATACTGGGCGAACTGCGGTGTGCAGTCGCTTGTAATCAGGGCATCGTTGCCGTCGACTGAGCCTTTCAGCTCCCAGTAGACCTGGGTCTTTCCATCTTCGACGTCCTTTTTGCTCAGGCTGTTGGGAGTCGACACACCCGTGTAGGTCAGACCGTCAACCGTAGCGGTAATGCTAGAAGTCGTGATGGTCAGGGGGATGCTGGTGTCTGGAGCATCAGCAGTACCGCCGCCATAAACACCTTCTGAAAGCTCTGACAGCACTGCTGTCGACAAATCGAACTCAGCAGCTTTCCAAGTGCTTTGGGCATTGACACTCATGGCAACGACAGCCATGCTAATTAGGGTAAAAATCTTCTTCATAACGTTATAATTTAATTAGTACTAAAAGTTTTCTGCGTGCAAATTTATGGATTTTATTCCAATTCTCCAAATTTTTTGCCTTTTTGTTGTCATAAAGACGTTTCTGCTGCCTTTTTGTCATCAGAAGTCGGTGATTTCCAGATTTGAATATGGGAAATTCGCAGTGCGATGAATGTGAAACATGCGAAGACCGGGTCAGTACAGGAACCCGAACGCCCATAGTGGGATTTTGTTCAGCATGGCCGACTCGATGTCGTCAGCTGCGACAAAAGCGTGCTCCTGACCTGCCAGTTGGCTGAACCCCTTGTCGGCACCTCCGATTTCAATCACGGTATCGTGGTCTATTCGCAGGTCACCTTTTTTGTATCCTGCATATTCCACATGATGTCCGGCTGATGCTAACTGGTTGGCCATGAAGGTTTCTCTGACAGTTCCCATCTCTGGAGTGTTCTGGCTAAGCGCGTAAAGCAGATTGGAGTTGTCGAGATACATCTTGTCTGGTTTCTGCAGGTCGGTGACGGTGCTCAGGTTGGCAAACAGCCTGCGCACCAGGTTTGCTTCTTCAAGATGCTTCAGGTATTTGAGCGTGGTGGGCCGCGAGATGGCAGTGGCCTTCGACAGTTTGGCGATGTCCACCTCATAGGGTGTCATTTGCGCGACAACCTGTAGCAGGGCCTTGATACTTCGCGTATTGCTCACCTCTAAGCCTCGATGCTTAGTCAGCTCCACATCTACAATGTAGTTGATGACATTCTCCAAGCGGTTATAGTATTTCACTTTGTCTTCAAAGTAGAAGGGGTAGTAGCCTGACTGCAAGTAGCGGCGGAAGTGTTCCAAGGGGTGACATTGGCTACGTACATACTGGCAATACTGATTGGGCGACGCCAACAGTTCCGGCAGAGACGTGGGTTGGATGTCGATACCCAGTTCCAGCCTGAGAAACTCACGTAGGGAGAGCCCGGGCATGTTGTACTCCAAGATGCGACGCGAAAGGTCTGCCTGTCCGTCGTTTATCTGAATGCGCGACGAGCCGCTGAGCACGATGTGCAAATCTCTGTACAGGTCGTAAATCTCCTTGACTTCACTGCTCCACCCCTTGTACTTGTGTATTTCGTCAATAAAAAGATGCTTCCCTCCTATTTTGCAGAACTGGTCGGCTACATCGGTGAGTGTATGGGTTGTGAAGTAATTGGTGTCTGCCGAACAGTACAGCACGTGCCTGTCGTCTGTGTCAAAATGACTCTTGATATACTGCTGCATCAAGGTCGACTTGCCCACACCCTTGGGGCCTTTGATGGCAATCAGGCGCGACTCCCAGTCGATATTGTTGAAAGACCGCGAATATAATCCATTGGGACATTCGACAAATAGGCATCATGACGTTCGAATAGCTTATCCATAGAAACTCTGTTTTACATTTTTTTCATAAAAGTGTTAAGCCGGCTTTACACTTTTGGTTGCAAAGTGTTAACTCCGTTTTACATCTTCTGGCTGCAAATATACGTCTTTTCCTCCAAATTGCCAAACTTTTTGCGCGTTTTTGTTCTTTAGGCGAAGAAAGAGTACAATCCGCGTGCTTGCTCGTCTTGTTAGTGTAATAAGGTATGGAATCAAAACTCAACTCGATATGAAGAAACAGCTTTTGACAGCGTTGGCCACTATAGTGGTAGCGACAGGGTTTGCGCAAGAGCAGACGCTGGCATTCCCGACAGCAGAGGGCTATGGCCGCTTTGCAACGGGAGGACGAGCCATTGATGAGCGTGGCTCGAGAGTATGTTATGTGACACGTCTGGACGACTGTCCCAACAACAATCTGGTGGAGGGCACTTTCCGCTGGGCCGTCAAGTCGGGCGACGACACACCTCGAACGGTGTTGTTCAAGGTGAGCGGAACCATCTACCTGACGTCAAATGTCGACATCAAGTCGAACACCACGATTGCAGGTCAGACAGCACCTGGTGGCGGCATCTGTCTGGCAGGCTACAGGGTGAAGCTGGGGTCGAACATCATCATCCGCCACATCCGTTTCCGCGCAGGCGACCTGCCCAGGCGCAGTATGTCGCCCTTGGGTATGGAGAATGTGCACAACGTCATTCTGGACCACTGCTCCTTCTCGTGGTCGATGGAGGAAAACGTGACTGCCTACGACAACAACTATACCACTTTCCAATGGTGTATCTTCTCAGAAGGGCTGTATTGCTCGAAGAACGCCAAGGGAGCCCGCGCCTATGCTGCCCAGTGGGGTGGGGAACATAGCACGATGCACCACTGTCTGCTGGCTCATAGCATGAGTCGCTCCCCTCGCTTCAATGGTGTGCGCCAGGAGAACCACGACCGCAAGGTGGACAGCGAGTTCTTCAACAACGTGATATACAACTGTGGCAAGCCAGGATCGATCTATGGTGGCGAGAACTACGTGAAGCCTGTAGAGGAAGAGGCCGGAATAGAGCATTACGACCGTATCTATATGGTGGGTAACTACTTCCGCCCAGGTCCTGCTACCCAGGCCGCCACGACGAACGAGCGCTATTTCGTATGTCCGAATGGAGAGCTTGAGAAATTGGGGCAGTGGTATCTCAAGGGAAACAAGTTCGAAGTCAACAGCAAGTGGCGTGGCGCCGGCAAGGTATGGGACGCTTCAGAGCTGGCTAAGGTGAATGCAGACAACTATTACGGGCTGGCTACCGACGACGCTTCTCGCGCCATCAATTTCTCGAATGCCGAGCATAATGCCGCCCTCTACGAGAAGACCCTGATGCGTGAAGTCCCTTATGCGCTGAGTGGTCTGGTGGCAGAATCGGCTGACGAGGCCTATCGGAAAGTGGTGACGAAGGCTGGTGCCTCGCTGCCTCGCTATGATGAGGTGGACCGACGCATCCTGGATGAGGCTGCCGGCAAAATAGACCCGCAGTTCAAGGGTCGCGAGATACCCTATGTCGACAAGCACAAGAACCATAAGGTGGCCCGTCCCGAGCTGGGTATCATCAATTCACCCTACGACATCACCCTGCAACAGCACGACGACTTCAAGGCACTCGACGAGAGCACCAAGACCCTCATCGACGTGACCTGCTACCCCCGTCTGCAGATGGATGCTGACGACTGTGCCATGCAGGATGCTGATGGTGACGGAATGCCTGACAGCTACGAGAAGAAGGTGGGGCTGAACCCTAATGACGCCAGCGACGGACCGAAGCTTACTGCCAACGGATACAGTAACCTGGAACTGTTCCTCAATGGTGTCGCTGATGGTAAAATAGACGCTAAGCAGTATACTAGGCGTCGACACAGGTAAAGAAAGCCCGAAAGGTCAGATGGTGATTTCGCCAGAGCCATAGCAGCGATGGTGCTGTGCATCGTAGATGACGCAGAACTGGCCTGGCGCTACTCCGTGGATGGGCTTCTCAGAATGGATGGTGAACTCCCCATTGGGCTGAGGCTCCATCGTGGCATGGAAATAATCTGACGTATGGCGAATCTTGAAGGTGATGTCCTTGTCGAAGACGGGGATGGTGAGCCAATGGAAGTCGCGCACCAGAAAATCCTGGCTATACGCGGTTGCTGGGTCGTAGCCATGCGAGACATATAATATATTAAGGTGTACGTCTTTCTTCACCACAAACCATGGGCCACCTCCAAAGCCCAGCCCCTTTCGCTGGCCTATGGTGTGGAACCACAGACCCTTGTGTTGGCCTATCTTCTTGCCCGTCTCCAGCTCTACCACGTCGCCAGGCAGCTCACCCAGGTAGCGTCGGATGTAGTCGTTGTAGTTAATTTTCCCAAGGAAACAGATGCCCTGCGAGTCACGCCTATGGGCTGGCGCCAGGTGTTCGCGCTCAGCTATCTCGCGCACCTCCTCTTTCATCATGTGCCCTATGGGGAAGAGGGCCTTCTTCAGTTGCCAGTCGTATATCTGAGCCAGGAAGTCCGTCTGGTCCTTTACAGGGTCAGGGCTGGTAGTGAGCCACTTACGTCCCTCTTCGTCTATCTCCGTCTGTGCATAGTGGCCTGTGGCTATGAGGTCGTATTCGTGTCCTCGCTTCTCGTCGAAGGCTCCAAACTTAATCAGGCGGTTGCACATGACGTCGGGATTGGGTGTCAGTCCCTGGCGTACCTTTTCCATCGTGTAGGTCGTCACCTGCTCCCAATACTCCTTGTGGCAGTCAATGACCTCCAACTGGCAACCATACTTGTGGCTGACAGCTGTTGCCATCTCCAGGTCCTCCTCCGACGAGCAGTCCCACTCCTCCTGTTCCTCAGGGCCTATCTTGATGTAGAAGCAGTCAGGTTTCACGCCCTGGCGTACCAGTTCGTATAGCACTACACTGGAGTCAACGCCACCCGATAGCAGCAAGGCGATTTTCTTATCACTCAGATTCATGGGTGCAAAGATACTTAATTATTCTTAAATGTGCAAGTAAATCCATTGTAATTTCAAAAGAAGTATATATATTTGCAATATCAAAATGATATCAATTTAACTGTATGATTATGGAAACAAAAGAGTTTAAGTTTAATGGTGTGGTACTGAATGGTTTCTTGATGCTGTTCGTGACTTTGGCATTGTTTATTGCTTCTGTTGTGGGTATTGTATATGCCATTATCTGTCTGGATGAGAGCGATGGCGCCTGTGGGGGATGGCTTCTGGGAGGCAGCATTCTGCTGTTATTGATAGACATCGTCTGCATGTGCAGCTTCTTGCAGCTGGAGCCTAACGAGGCCCGTGTCATTACTTGGTTTGGCAAGTACGCAGGCACCTTTGCAGAGACGGGTTTCTACTGGATAAACCCTTTCTATGGCACCAAGAAGGTATCGCTTCGTGCCCGCAACCTGGATGCTGAACCCATTAAGGTGAACGACAAGACGGGTAACCCAGTCATGATTGGACTGGTGCTGGTGTGGAAGCTGAAGGATACCTATAAGGCGATGTTCGAGGTCGATACGCAGACCATGGCTGCTGCTCCCAATACCGTAGGTTCTGACACCAAGGGGCTGATGAAGGCCTTGGAGACCTTTGTGCGTGTGCAGAGCGATGCTGCCCTGCGTCAGGTGGCAGGCCAGTATGCCTATGACGATGAGGATAACAAAGACGATGAGCCAACCTTGCGCTCCAGTGCTGATGAGATTAACGAGCAGTTGGAGCAGAAGCTTGACGAACGTCTGGCTCTGGCTGGTATCGAGGTGGTAGAGGCTCGCATCAACTATCTGGCTTACGCTCCCGAGATTGCCGCTGTAATGTTGCGCCGCCAACAGGCTTCGGCTATCATTACGGCTCGTGAGAAGATTGTAGAAGGTGCTGTGTCGATGGTGAAGATGGCTCTCGACAAGCTGTCTAACGAGAATATTGTCGAGCTGGACGACGACAAGAAAGCTGCAATGGTCTCGAATCTGCTCGTTGTACTCTGTGGTGACGAAAGTGCTCAGCCTGTAGTGAATACTGGTACTTTGAACCATTAAACAATGCACAATGCATAATTCATAATGCATAATTCATAATTAATGGCCGAGAAGAAATCTACCAAAAGTTTTATCCTACGCGTTGACGCTGAGACGATGGACGCGATAGAGGCTTGGGCTGCGGACGAGTTCCGCAGCACCAATGGCCAGCTCCAGTGGATCATCACCGAGGCTCTGCGCAAAGCCAAGCGTCTGCCAAAAAAGAAACAACAAGAACCCAAACCAGAAGAATTATGAACAGGAAGAAAGTCCTCTTATTACTGTCAGGCATCCAATTTTTTCTATTGGCGCTATTCGTCATGCTATTCGTAAACAAAGCCATCAGTTTGACGGTGTTTCTTGCTGTTGCCGTCACCATCGGTGTTGTCTTTTCAGCACTTATCGTCGTAGCCATTCGTAAACTTCCACCTATGTGATTGTAGAAGTCAAAATGACACTCAGGAAATTTCTTACATATTTAAATTTTGCAGGTGGCATACTGTTTATCTTATATATGATAGGCGGTCTGGCCTGGCATCACACAACGTATGGCTTCAAAGATAGTGATACGTTACGTTATCTGATGTATGTTGGCGTCTTTATGATGTTGCCATTGATAATCTATAAATTCTGCCATTTCAAGGAGTTCAAATCAGAAAACGTGAATCGCCTTGTTGCAGTGGGAATCATGATCGTAGTGGCAATTCTATTTATCTTCTTTAAAGGATAGTTACCATGATGAAAGCATTTTTTGCATTATTGGCAATCTGCTGGTCGTTTTATACCGCCACAGCCCAGAACATCAGCGGAACTTGGAGTGGCGAGCTGAATACAGGTGTGATGAAACTGGGCTTTGTGCTGCATATCGACAACGACAGCACCTGCCGTGCCGTCAGTCCTGACCAGGGTAACAAGGAGGTCGCCGGGCAAGTGGCCTACCTGTCGGCAGACTCTATCCTCGTCAAGATTCCCTCGTTGGTGGTACTCTATGGTGCCCGTCTAGTGAATGACGAGCTGCGGGGAACCTTTGTCCAGGGTCTGAGTGCCTTGCCTCTTACCCTCAAGCGGGGGCAGCTGTTGCGTCAGCGTCCTCAGAACCCTCAGCCTCCTTTCCCTTACCACACGGAGGATGTCACCTTTATCAACGAACAGACAGGAGCCACCCTTGCAGGCACGCTGGCATGCCCCAACGAAGCCAAAACGGTGTTGCTCATGGTTACGGGTAGTGGCAGGCAAAACCGTGACGAAGAAATCATGGGACATAAGCCCTTTGCCGTCATTGCCGACTATCTGGCACGTCATGGCATTGCTACGCTGCGCTATGATGACCGTGGGGAAGGGCAGTCAGTGGGTGGCGAGATAAAGAATGCCACGACAAAAGACCTTGCCCAAGATGCCCAGGCAGGCATCCGTTGGCTGCGCCAGTCAGGACGTTTCTCCAAGGTAGGTATCCTGGGTCACAGCGAGGGAGGCATGATAGCTTTCATGCTGGGAGCTCAGGACGAGGTAGATTTCATTGTCAGCCTGGCAGGACCGGGCGTTCAGGGGGATACCCTGCTGCTGGCACAGAACAAAGCCATCGATGCGGAGAGTAGCAAGTACCTGACCATTGCCCAGATTCGTGCCAACGTAGCCAGACAGAAAAGTCCTTGGCTTGACTTCTTCATCGACTATAATCCTCAGCCTGACATAGCCCGCATAGCCTGCCCTGTCATGGCCCTTAATGGTAGCAAGGACAGTCAGGTGGTAGCCAGCCAGAATCTGCCCGCCATCCGTCGCAGCCTGCCAGACAATAAACAACACCTGATTAAAGAATACCCTGAATTGAATCACCTCTTCCAGCACGCTACGACAGGCCTGCCCGCAGAGTATGGCGACATAGAGGAGACTTTTTCTCCAGAAGTGCTGCAGGAAATGGTTACATGGATACAACAAATCAAATAGAGTAAGACTATGGTAGAATTAAAGAACGAACAGCTGACCATCCGTGTCGCTGAAGTGGGAGCCGAGCTCCAAAGTGTGAAAGACAGTGAGGGACGTGAGTACATGTGGCAGGCAGGTCCTGAGTGGACTCGCCATTCACCCATCCTCTTCCCCCTGGTATGCAGCGTCAACGACAATACCTATCGCGTTGACGGCAAGGAGTATCACCTGCCGCGCCACGGCTTTGCACGCGACAAGGAGTTTACCCTCATCGCTCATACTGACGAGAAAGTAACCTTTGCCCTGCACGAGAGCGACGAGACCCTGCAGGTCTATCCCTACCGCTTCAATCTGGCTATTACCTATCGTCTGGAAGGCAACAAGGTGCATGTCATCTGGCATGTCGAGAATACCGACACCTGTGAGATTCACTTCCAGATAGGAGGCCACCCTGCTTTCAATGTCCCTGGTGGCAAGTTGGATGGCATCATCAAGCTAGACAACGAGGAACCCATGGATGCCCTGAAGAGTTATGCCGATGGCTCTCACGACATGGTGGACGTGCCCTTGGAGTCCGATATGGGTATCTTGGAGATTAACAATAACTTTTTCCGCAACGACAGCGTCAAGATTCACAAGAGCCAGACCCGCCGGGCCATGCTGATGGATACCAATGGCGAGCCTGCTGTCACCGTCGACTATAAGACACCCGTCTGTGCCTTCTGGAGTCCCTTCGACAAATATGCCCCCTTCGTATGCATAGAGCCTTGGTACGGCATTGGCGATCCACGCGGTTTCAATGGTGAGTTCAGAGACAAGCCCCTCATGAACCACCTGTTGCCAGGCGCCTCGTTTATGAGCAAATATACAATTACGATAGGCTAATATGAATACCGCGAAGCTTTCAGTAAGCTTCGCGGTATTTGTTCTCCTCCTTGTCGTCCAGCATGGAGAGGTACGACTGGTAGCGGCTTTGCGCTATGTAGTGTTCTTCTACGGCTTTGAGTACGGCACAGCCTGGTTCATGGGTATGTGTGCAGTCGCTGAAGCGGCACTGTTTGGAGAACTCGAAAATCTCCTTGAAGTAGCTGGTCAGCTCCTCGCGCTCCATGTCGAAAGTGCCAAAGCCCTTGATGCCTGGGGTGTCGATGAGCCAGGAAGCCTCTCTGTTGTCCCCCGATGGCGACAGGCTGATCATCTCTGAGAAGGTAGTGGTATGCATGCCTGTCTGATGGGCGTCGCTGATGTCGGCGGTCTTCAGGTTGGCATGCGGTAGTATGCGGTTGATGAGTGTTGACTTGCCGACTCCCGAGTTGCCACTCAGTAGGGTAATTTTCCCTTTCAGCAAGGGCAGCAGCGCCTCCACACCGTCGCCTGTGGTAGCCGAGATGGCATGACACTCGTAACCTACCGTCTCGTAGAGGTTCATCATCATCTGCTGGTAGCGCAACTCGTCCTCTCCCAGTAGGTCGCTCTTGTTGAATGCCAGAATGACGGGTACCCGGTAGGCCTCTGCCGAGGCCAGGAAGCGGTCTATGAAGGTTGTCGACGTCTCAGGCTTCACCACCGTCACCACCAGTAGGGCCTGGTCTACGTTGGCGGCAATGATGTGGCTCTGCTTCGACAGGTTGATGCTCTTGCGGATGATGTAGTTGCGGCGCTCCTCGATGTCGGTAATCCAGCCTCTCGTCTCTGCGCCCTCGCCGCTCACCTCTATCTCCACCCTGTCGCCGACAGCCACGGGATTGGTGCTCCGTATGCCACGCAGGCGGAAATTACCTTTTATCTTACAATCGACAGTTGGCCCATCGTCCGTAAGGACGGTGTACCAACTGCCCGTATTCTTAATGACGAGGCCGTGCATTTAAACCGTCATAATCTCCTTGTTCTTGGCCTCCATCAGCTCATCCAACTTCTTGATGTACTTGTCGTGAAGCTTCTGCAACTCCAACTCGGCATCCTTCTCGTTGTCCTCGCTCAGACCGTCTTTGATGGCTTTCTTCAGCTTGTCCTTGATGTCGCCACGTACGTTGCGCACTTCCACCTTGGCCTTCTCGGCAATCTTGTTGCACTGCTTTACCAGGTCGCGGCGGCGTTCCTCAGTAGGCTGGGGGATACCCAGACGGATAATCTCACCGTTGTTCTCTGGGGTGATACCCACGTCAGAGTCCATGATAGCCTTCTCAATATCCTTGATCTGCTTGCGGTCCCAGGGCTTGATGGCAATGGTTCTGGCATCGGGTGTCGACACGTTAGCTACTTGGTTCAGGGGTACTTTCTGACCGTACGACTCTACTCTCACACCGCTCAGGATGGCTACGTTGGCACGTCCTGCACGCACACGGTTCAGCTCTTCCTCCAGGAACATTGCTGCCATCTCCATGCGCTCTTCAGCTGCGGCTAATGTTTCTTTTACATCTATCATAATTCTTGATATTTTGGGTTTTCTATCGACAAAGTTACGAATAAGTGGGCAAAATACAAAATAAAATTCAAAAAAATTTGGAGAATGTGCAAATTTTACCTAACTTTGTGGGCAATAATGGCTATTATCCAATAAAAAGAAACCTTATTCTATGAATCAACATATGATCTTAGCAGCTATGCCGGATATGGTGATGCAGGCCTTCAACGCAGAGCATATCGTAGTGTATGTGATGGCTGCTTTTCTCATTAGCGTTTTCGTCCTTTTGTTCTATAACCGACTCTATATTCTCCTCGAGCAGGATACCAAGTCACAGATCCAAAGACTTAACGAACGCCTGGCTCTGGTACTGAAGACTGGTAACCGACGGCTGTGGCTCTACGACGTTGCCAGCCGCCACTATATCACCCTTACTGATATCGGTGAGTACGATCAGGAGTATAATCCCGTCACCTTCTCCGAGTTATACGACCGCGACGATTTCGAGTTGATGCGCAAGGATATCTTCGACATCTGTGAGGGTCGTCGCACCACCTCTTCCGCCGAGCTCAAGAGCAATGCCAAGGATAAAGACGACATACGCTACTACGAAGTCAAACTCTCCGTCGTCAGCCACGACCAGCAAGGAAAGGCAGCCCGCCTGCTGGGCATCCAGCAGGATGTCACCGAGGAGCGTATGAGGCAGCGCAATGTGAACCAGTTGCTCATCCGCTACCATACCGTGTTCAACACCTCTCTTGTCGACATGCTCTACTACGACAGTAACGGTGTGCTGACCGACATCAACGAAAAGGCCTGCCAGTCGTTCAATATCCCTAACCGTGCAATGGTGCTCCAGGAGCAGCAGTTCCTGCTCAAAAACAACCCCTTCCTCAACAACCTCGAAGTGGCTACCCTGGAGAACACACGCACCTCGTCAATCATCGACTTCAAAGATTACCAGGACGAAATCTATCGTACCAAAGAGTTAGGATTGGCAGGCAAGATGTACTACGAGTCAACCATCAACCCCATCCGCAACGAGGAGGGTGAACTTGAAGGCTTCTACATGGCAGGCCGCAACATCACCGAGATGGTAGAGTCGTACCACCGCCAGAAGGAGAGTATCAATATGCTGCGCAAGGTCAACGACGACATTCAGAACTATATCACCAACATCAACTACGCCCTGCGCGTCAGCGATGTGCGTCTGGTGAACTACCATCCGAAGTCCTATACCTTCGAGGTCTCAGGCAACATCAGCGAGACGCAGCTCAAGTTCTCGCAGCTGCGCTGCATCCGACTGGCCACACCGCGCTTCCGCCGTGTCGTCTCCAGCGTGCTCAACCGCATGGACCACCTGACGTCACGCCCCATCGTCGAGACCATCGAGACCGAGATACGCGACAAGAAAGGCCGTCAGATATGGCTGATGTTCAACATGGTGCCCATGAAGGACGCCGATGGACACGTAGTGCGCTACTTCGGACTCTGCCGTAACATGACCGACATGGTAGAGACCGAGCGCCGCCTTGCCGTCGAGACCAAGAAAGCCCAGGAGACCGAGCTGCTCAAGCAGTCGTTCCTCACCAACATGAGCTATGAGATCCGTACCCCGCTGAACACCGTGGTAGGTTTTGCCGAGCTCTTCGAGTCGGAGCACGACGAGGCTGACGAGACCGTCTTTGTCGAGGAAATCAAGCGCAACTCCAACACCCTGCTTGCACTCGTCAACGACATCCTCTTCCTCTCGCGCATCGATGCCAACATGATAGAGTACAATAAGGCCGATGTCGACTTTGCAATGATTTTCGAGAGTCACTGCCAGATGGGCTGGAGCAGCGTCAGTCCCGAGGTCAAGACCATCATCGAGAACCCCTACAATCACCTCGTGGTGCATGTAGACCAGGAATACCTCGGCAAGATTATCGAAAAACTCTGCTCCCAATCTGTGAGCCATACTGAAAAAGGTTTCATCCGCGCCAAGTATGAATACCGCCACGGCGAGCTTACTTTCAGTATAGAGGATAGTGGTCGTGGCATCGACGAGCAGACCCTGCCTCGCGTCTTCGACCGCTTTGTGCGCAACAAGAACGAGGAACTCTGCGGCACGGGCCTCGACCTGCCTATAGTCAAGGAGCTCATCACCCAGATGGGCGGCACCATCGAGATACAGTCCGAGATCGACAAGGGCACTACCGTATGGGTCACCATTCCCTGCAAGGCAAAGACCATCGAGAAAAAGCGTGAAATCATCATCTAAACATTAAACCCCGCATAGCCCTATGACAGTCCTACGTATTATATATAATGTATTGGCGTTTAAGATGCCCCAGCTGCTGCCCCTCATCCTCATCGTCGGCATTGTGGCCATCTTCATCATCGTACTCATCTCCAACCGCATGATACTGCTTCGCGTACGCCGGCGAATGGAAAAGGCCAAGACCGTCACCCAGATGATGGACCAAGCCGTGGCCATTACCTCCAACGACATAGTACGCTACGACCTGCGCGACCAGTATATCTACAGGCTTTACGGTACCATGTTCCCCGAAAATGGAATCGATTTGGAGGATTGGAAAAGTCATGTTCACCCCGACGACCTGGAAGAGACCCTCGAGTGGTTCCGCCAGGTCATCTACTGCGGACTGAAACGTGCCGAGTTCTACTACCGCTGGAACTTCGACTTCACCGGCCAGAATCCACGTTGGGGCTACCTCCACAACGTCAGCGTGCCCGAGTACCAGCCGGGCACCCGCTATGTCAGCAACGTCATCAGCACCATCAAGGACGAGAGTAAGTTGCGACAGGACGAGCAGGAAGTCAACCGTCTTGCAAGATGTTACAAGCTCATCTTCGAGCACTCCATCATCGGACTGTCGTTCTATACCCCCGACGGTTGGCTTCTCGACTCTAACCAGATGATGCGCGAGATATGCCACTTCGACTCTGACGAGTTCGACGAGTTCTTCTCCAAGACAAACCTCTTCGACCAGTCTCCCTTCCGCGAGATTGTCGACAAGGACAACATCGAGGAACTGTGGTTCTGCCATCTGAGCATAGTGCCTGAGCGCGACATCTACGATTACCTCGAGACCCGCGTGCACCCCATCTACGACGAGAAGGGCCAGATAGCATATCTCGCCATCGCCACCCGCAACGTCAGCGAGGAGCGCCAGATGTACCAGCAGGCCAAGCTCAACGACATCGAGATTCAGAAAGCCAACGAGCGCATCAGGGCCTACGAGGAAGAGCTTACCTTCATGATGGAAGCCTGCGAGATGCGTGCCTGGCGCTCGTCATTTGCCGACGGCACCATCCAGTTCTTCAAGGGCCTGAGCACCGTCGAACGCGAGATTACTTTCGAACAGCTCGCCGAATACTTCCTCGACGATAAGGAAACAATCAGCGAGCACTTTGCACGCCCGCAAGATTTCTATACCACCTCCATGAGCTATATGGGCCGCACCCGTCCCATCTTCCACGACGGCGACGAAGTGCAGTGGAACCAAATCAACAGCATCCCCCTGCACGACAAGGAAGGCAACCTCATCGGCGGCTTCGGACTGATCCGTAACATCTCCAGCCTTATGCGCAAGCAAGAGCTGCTCAAGCAAGAGACTGAGCGCGCCAACGACTCCGGACGCCTCAAGTCCGTCTTCCTTGCCAATATGACTCACGAGATTCGCACCCCGCTCAATGCCATTGTCGGCTTCTCCGACCTCCTGCAGGCTATTGAGGGCCCAGAAGAAAAGAAAGAGATGATACGCATCATCCACAACAACTGCGACATGCTGCTGCGTCTCATTAACGACATCCTCGTGCTCTCCAACGTCGATGCCAACGCCATGCAGATTATCCCCAAGCAGGTCGACATTGCCCGCAACTTTGACGACCTCTGCCAGTCACTATCACAGCGCGTCCAAGAGCCTACCGTAGAGTTCCAGAAAGACAACCCCTACTGCATGCTTCTCACCAGTCTTGACAGTGCCCGCCTCGACCAGGTCGTCACCAACTTCGTCACCAATGCCGTCAAGTACACCCATCAGGGGCATATTCGCGTCGGCTATCGCATAGAGGAACGCCAGGGACACCAAGGCCTCTATGCCTACTGCGAAGACACTGGTTCTGGTATCCCGCAAGACCAGAAAGGGCGCATCTTCGAGCGTTTTGTCAAGCTCAACGACTATATCCAGGGCACCGGTCTGGGCCTCTCCATCTGTAAGGCTATCATCGAGAAGTGCGACGGCCAGATAGGCGTCGACAGCGAGGTCGGAAAAGGCTCCACCTTCTGGTTCTGGATACCCGCCGACATTCAGGAATACCAGGAGAATTGAATTAATCTGTAGAAATGATGAGCAGCTGCTGTCCTGCATCGATAGCAGCCTTGATATCCTTACCACCGGAAGTGACCTTGCAGAGGCTGACCTCGTCGCCCTCAACGGACTTCACTTTCAGACGGCCAATCTGCTTGCGTGTCTCTTTTCCGCCTATGCTACCGATGGTGTAGACGTTGAAGTGCGTACCCTCCTGCAGACCGTGAGCTGCACCGAGGTCAATGTAAAGCTCCTTCTGCTTGTCGTTCTTCTCCATACCGCGCTCTAGAATCCGTGCCGTGTAAGGATAAGCAGTGTTATAGTATTTCTCAATCTTTGCCCGTAGTGTCTCCAATGCGTTCTTGATGGCTGTATCGGTACTTTTGTACCACAGCCAACTCGACCTGGTTACCTCAAATGCCTGACTGTTCAACACCTTGCCGCTTACAGCGTCCTTCATGTTGAGCGTCAGATTGATCTGCGCGTAGAACTGTGGTGTCTTGTCCTTGTTATCTGATGACGTTTTCAATTCCTTTGTGACCGAGATGTAGTTGATAGTGCCGTCGGCAATGATGTTTGTCTCTCCGTTAGGACTCACCTGTAGCCCGTCAGTGACGGTGAAGCGCCGCACATTACCCAAGGCCATGACAACGCTGGCTCGCACGGCATCAGCATAGCCCGGTTCCTCGGTGGTAGTCTGGTCGGAGAGAACGTCGAGTACGGCACCCACCACCGTTGCCACCCCCGACTTGGTACCCTCCTTTACCGTATAGGTCAGGTCCATCACGCTTACGTTCTGCACAGTGTTCTCACCCTGTGCCATCATGTCTGAAACCATTGTCAGCGACAAAAGGAATAATACTATTTTTCTCATCATCATTGTTTTATTTATAAATGTGCCACAAAGATAGGAAAATAATTTGATTCGGCAACTTATTTATTGCCATAATACTTACTTACGGTGTTTGCGGACCAGAAGGAATCCGGATTTCATCTTCTTTACCTGCTTGGATAATTTAATCAAGCCGTTGTTAGCCTTACTGTCAGAAAGACCTCCTTGCTCCTGAATCTCTTTGATGAGCACCGAGGTGTCCATGACAAGCGCCAGTGTGTCGTTGTGCTCCATGCGGGAGACCATCTCTACCGCCTGAACATTCTTGACGGCAAAACGCATCTTGTCACCGTCGGCCATCCAAGTGCCTGATGTCTTCTTGTCCACAAAAGAATAGGTGTAAGTGCCATTATCACGTATCTCGAAATAAGTATTACCTGCAGATACATGGGCCCTCTCACAATATTTGTTCAGCTGGTCCTCCAGTTTGTCGTCAATGCTGTTTGCGGCCAGTTTAGACAATATTCTGCCAGAAGTGGAGAGCACTACAGGCTTGACATATTGCCAGGTGCCGACTATTTTTTCCGCATTAACAGCTTTATTTGAGAGGGCACCTTTCACCGAAGAAACCATGGTTTTCACATTACCCGTTTTAGTGCCGGACTTCACACTGTCCATCACCTCTTTAACAATCTGCGCATCTGCCGTTATCAGCGACAGCGCAGCAGCAAGTAAAATGATAACTCTTTTCATCCGCTTTCTTCTTATTTGTTAACCGAATCAGTAGCCGTCACCAGTCAATGCTGAATACTTGTTTCTCTTGATAATTCCTTCAATGTCGCCATAGCCACACTTCATCAATTAGGAATCAGAATAATCTTGGAATCTTCTTTCTTGGCTGGAGTTTTTGGACGTGAAAACTTACGTTTTACCTGTCCCTGCGACTGGTAATCTGCTTCGGTGGATTCGCTTTTAGCCTTATCTTTCTTTGAAGAATTGCCTGACTTCACAGGTATAGAATAAGAATAACTAATAGTCGGACATCCTTCCTCGGTGATGTCAACATTAAACTTGACGACATCCTCAGTCCAACGGTAGAAATGAGCTTGATACAATTCCTCGTTAAGTCGCTTGTAAGTACAAGTTGTCGAGTCATCGGCAACGATTTTTACATCGAAAAAGTAATTGCCGTCTTCGTAACGTGAATTGTTTTTCACCAACAGTTCGACATTCAGGGCGGAACCGACAAACTGATGTGAGAGCAACTGAACATTGTAATTATTGACATACCACGTGTTAAAAGAAATCGAGCATGGAACGTATTTCAATCCATCGTAATTTAGGACAAATTTCACAGAAGACGAAGTCTGTTCAGAGCTAATCTCTTCAGGTATTTTCAGCGAGCACTTATAGGATAGCACTGCCGTTTCAACATTGACGCTTTCACTCCGTGTATCAGCATTGATGACACAATCATTGTCAGCGCTTGACAAGGTCATCAACTTGGGATTCATATAAGGCGGACATATGACTTTTACATCCGTATTAGTCAGCCGATGCTCAAAACCAATGTTGCGATTGTCGTTAAGCACAAAACGGAGATGGGTATTCGGGTCAATAGCCAACACGCCCATCTTGCCGCTTTTTCTCAGCAGAGCGTGATTTCCCCGCAACATAATTACATTGTCAAACTGTGCTGGCAAAACTTCCTTTCCTTCATAAGCCAATCCCAAGAGCGGATTCTCGTTATAACGAATACCGTTAATGTTACTCTTCGGAGCAGGAATAACAACCTTCGGTTTCTCAAAGAGTCGTGGTACCTGACCTTCGTACGTAATGCTAGTGAGTCGCATCAGACCGTCAAAAATCATAGTTCCCTGCTTGAAACGTATCGTATAGCCGTTTCCGTTTCCTCTCACATCGACAGGACGTTCCAAAGCGGTCACACGTGTCTTCTTGTTTGTTGGATTGTCATCGGTAGCCAGTGGAGTCAGCTTTCCCGTCTTATACTCGTATTCATAGAACCGCTTTTTCAGCACGATGATGCTTTTCCCGTTACAGCATGAAGAGACAAAATCGATATCGTCTTCCTCGTATTCACCCAAGGATAGGTTCACTGGTCCTCCTGTATTGGCAGACAATACTTGGAAAGTATAGGAACCGTCAAGAACATGCTTCATGGATTTAGGCACCTTCACCCATGCATAGCCTTCGGAGAATGGTGTAGCATAAGTGTATGGACCCAGTTTCTCATCATCACTGGCGCGGATATAGAAATAGCCAGAAGAGTTGCAGACTGCCAGATAACCATCAGAAAAGCTATTGAGCCCAACAACGTCAAACTGAAGGGATGCAATGTTTTTTACCTCACCACGATCGCTGATGTAACCTATGCATCTTCCTCCTTTATAAAGTAGTGCTTTATGGGAGTTGAACACCGAAATACTGTCATACTGCATCGGTACCACGACCTTCTCCTGATCATCAAGCATACCATACTGGCCATTTTTGGATGCTACGTAAAAGCCACTCTCTAGCATCTTTATATAGTCATACTCAGGATGTATAATCCATCGGGCCACCTGTGCACTTACATTGCACGACATCAACAGTAATACAGCAAGAAGTAAGTTTCTTATCATCATAGTCTATTTAATCTTTTCCAACTGATGAATAGTATCATCTATTTTGTTCTTGAAGACATAGTCCTGACTCTTGTTCGCCTCGAGACTCGACTTACGGAGCAATTGGCTGGCTTTTTCGAAGTCACGCTCTCCGAGAATCTCATTAATATAATAGAACGAGCGCCAATACAATGCCTGATAGTCTGTAGAATCTGACAGCTGGATAGACTTGTCAAGCCACACCACCGCCTGTTTGTTAATTTCTTCTGATACGGGGAGACCATTTTCGCCAACGCCCCATCCCAGTGCTTTCTTACGACGTATTGACTCTGGATCCCTTGCTACCCAGGCATAGGTATAAGCCACTTCATGAACAGCTCCCTGATGGCCTTTTTTGGCTAAGGCAACAATCCTGTTGAACGCCTCGCGCGTACTGTCGGGCTGCTGAAAGAGTACCAAGCACTTCTCATATTCCACGTCATCGACAATCCTCTTCAAGGAATCAGCATTAATGACTTCTTGTTGGCTATTCTCCTGGACACCTGATTTCCAGAAAAAGAATCCACCTATTAAGAGTGCCACAGCAGAAATGGCACCGATGATACCATAAAGTTTCTTGCGACTTGGCGCATGTTCCTCTCCTATGGTATCTTCTATTTCATGAAGAGCGACAGGCGGAACATCAACAGGTGCTTCCTTGAGAGGAGTTGGTTGCTCAGTAATAGTTTCTGAGGCAGACTCTTCATTCTGCTGTGGGACCGGTTCCTCCTCTTCTTTCCAGCGCAGCTCTCGATGGGTAAGGGCCTTGTTAGCAATATCCTCTAAGTCCTCGGCTGTAGGACGATCCCAAGGTTCAGCCTGCAGGCAAAGATCGAGCGTCTTTTTCAACATAGGCGAGAAATCACCTTGCAGTTCAGGAATTTCTGCTCCTTTCTTCTGCAACAGACCACCGTCATTTCCAAAAGGCAGGAAACCAGACAACATCTCATATACCGTAGAGCCAAGGGAATAGATGTCGTTTGCCATTATAGGCAAATTGTTGCGCGAGAATCGTTCTGGTGCCATATAGGAGACAGTTCCTGCTGAAAAAAGTGCTAACTCCTGGTTGGACACGCGACTCAGTGATGCTTTCAACTGGGTACTTACGCCAAAGTCAGTCAGCATATACTCGCCATTGTCGCCTATCAGAATATTGGCAGGCTTAATGTCCTGGTGAAGAATTGGTGGGTGCAACGCATGCAGATAACTCAGGGCACTTGCGCAATCCCTAAATAGTCTCCAAGCTTCATCTTCCGTCATTTTTCCTACCATTTTCCCTATATTTCCACTTTCACAATAGGGGAGGATCAAATAGGGACGATTCTCACTTGTAGCATAAAACAGGGGACGAAGCAAATTCTTGTGGTTAACGTTAACCATCAAGGCAAATTCATGCGTTAGCATTTCGGAGCCGTCTACTGATGCTCCGTTGGCTGAATTATATATTTTCAAAGCAAGAGACACACCTGTCTGTATATCCCTTACTTTCCATACCTCTGAAAAAGCACCCTTTCCTAAGAGAGTTTCTTGTTCATATCTGTTATCAAAAATATTCATCTTTCCAAAGATCTTCGCTTTATGAGGATGCAAAGGTAATCATTTTTTTCAAATTACAATATAGTTTATCGGAAAAACATTTTATTCTATGGGTGAGGTCTGCTTCTTGGACCTCCAAAACCAGGCCTGGGGGCTCTGTGCACAGATGGCCTGCCAGAGCGCATCCGTGGTTGTCTTTCTATAACCCTATTTGTTGGAGCTTCGTTCGCTCCCTGACTGTTCACAAGAACGGTTAGTGCATTGGTGGCCTGCTCGCGATGGCGGCCATTAGGGAATTGTTTCAAGTAGTTATGATAGTCCTTGGCTGTCACACAGCTAAAGAATGCCCTGTCATCCGAATTGTAAGTGGAGGAAGAAGAACGTGCAGATGTTACGACAGAATTTGTATTCTTCTTTCCAATAGCCTTTTCAGGAACTACTTCCTGCAACGTTGCCGCCTGCTGAATCTTTTGTTCTGGCTTTTCCAACTGTTCCGGTGCAGGCTGTGGTTCAGGTACTGGCTGCGCTCCAGCAGAAACAGCAGGTCTTAAGTCGTTAATACGCTTCCTTGCTGTTTCAACATAAGAGGATGAGGGATAGTTCTTGATAAATTTCTCATAGTCTTGAATGGTTTGACAAGACACGAATTCCTGTTCCTCAGATACGACGTTATAATACTTTACACCTCCTGTAATCAGGGAAATACCAAAGACGATAGCTGCGGCAACTGCTGCTATTTTCTTCCAGTTCAGATTTTCAAAGACGGAACTATCCAGAATATCATTATGGGTAACAACAGGCTTCATTGCCTGTCTTCTTTCCCTGATATTCTGTCTTTCAGACCTTAGTTGTGGCTGTTGGTGCCCATAATAGGATTCAGGCTGAAAGAGGGACTTTGGCTTTTCTACTGTCTTAGGCATGATGGGTGGCAGAGGTTTCTGATGTATAAAAGCAGAGGCATACTCATGGATTTGCTCTGCCGTAGGCCTGTCCCAGGTTTCTGCTGCCAAACAGGATATTACCAGATTGGCCAATGCTGCTGAATAGCGTTTATCAATAACAGGCATCCGGGCACCGTTTAGCTGAACGCATCCCCCCATACCTTCCCAGAGTATATCTCCATTCATCAACTCGTAGAGCGTCATGCCAAAAGCCCATACATCGCTTGCTAACACAATGACAGGCATTTCCGAAAACCGTTCTGGACCCATATAGGCGATTGTTCCAGAACTGCCCATGTCATTGGCCGATTTGCTCATCTTGGTACGCATGCTGCGGCTGATGCCAAAGTCTGATATGACGTATCGGCCGTCACTGGTAATCAAAATGTTATCAGGTTTGATATCCTGATGTATAATAGGAGGTTGCAAACTGTGTAGGAAGGCCAGTCCGCTAGAGACGTCAAGCACGAATTTCCAGATTTCATCCTCACTCATTTTCCCCACTCGGCTGCTTACAGAACCGTTGGCGCAATAGGGCATTACCAAGTAAGGACAATTGTCGCATACATCAAAATGACTGATGCTCAAAAGATTAGGATGATGTAGCTGATAAGCCATCTTGAACTCATTACGGAACTCATCTAAACCTTTCATGTCAAAAGTTCCATAGAACTTGATAGCCACATCAATATCGGCCAGCAAGTTATGCGCCAGCCAAACATCTCCGAAACTGCCGTGTCCCAACTGTTTCAGCAGTTTGTAATGTTCTGCTATTATATGACCTTCCTCTAGCTTCATTTTATATTAAGATAGCGAAAGAGAGTGTGTCGTCAGATTGGACACACTTTCTTTCGCTGTAGAAGTGGTGTGATTAGTTGATGGTATATCCACCATTTCCGTTACAGGTGTTACACTTGCCAGAACCTTTGCAGCGCTTACAAGTGTCACCGCTGATACGACCAGTGCCACGGCATGCATTACAAGATCCCTTGCCATCGCACACGGCACATTTCTGCCATTCGCCTTGGGACACGTACTCTCCCTGAGTGTAGGTTGTAGTACGTACCGAATGATGGGAGGCACACGATACGGCAGCTAGTCCCATCAAGAGCGCTGCTGCCATTGATAATATTGTTCTTTTCATAGTTTTGAATTAATTGATTTAATAAAATTGGATATTGCTTTACTTACTTCATTCAGAAACGAGTTTATTTGCTGCCTGACAGGCGCACAGTCTTCATTGATATAGATGAAGCAAACAGCTGCAACTGCAACAAGCAGTAACAGGCATACCGACCATAGGAACTTATGCGAACGACCTTTGACAGGAGTGTTGCGTAACGTAGCCTGTAACTCTTCTTTCTCTTCTGACTTTTCCTCCTGTTGATTGTCAGCATCGGAGGTCTTCTGCTGGTCCGAGTCCGTCGCTGAATCTCCAAAAGATTTTCCTTCAACAGTCATGGACACCCCGTCTTCCGCTTCCTCATCATCAGAGACTGCAACCGTTCTGTCCATTTTGACAGTACAAAGCGCTACGGTAACGTTGTCGTGACCACCCTTGGCCAAAGCTACCGAGATGAGCTCGTTGCGACAATCCTTCGGAGACTCATGAAACTCTGCAATCACCTCCTCTATCAGCTCATCCTGACACAGGCCGCAAAGTCCATCGCTGCACAGCATGATGACGTCTCCATCGTACAGCTCATAGATGCGGGTATCTGGCTTTGCTCGTTTCTCTTCATTGCCCAGACACCGAGTAATGACATTCGACAGCGGATGGTCACTGGCATATGCCGGATCTAACTCGCCCCTGTCAACTAACTCCTGTACGAAAGAGTGGTCCTTGGAAAGACGTGCGATGCCACGTTCGCTGTTATACACATAGCAACGGCTGTCACCACACCAACAGACATAGGCCCTTTGTCCAATGATCCATGCCATGACGATAGTAGTACCCATGCCTTGGGTACTGCTATCAGTATGGCTACGGTTCAGAATATTCAAGTCTGCTGTTTCTACCACATTTTCCATGAACTCAACAATAGCCTTGCTGTCATCGACAATGGGGGCTATGGCTTCCGCCGTAAACATCTGCTGAATAGTCTCAACAACTATTGCTGACGCCACTTCTCCGGCATTCATGCCGCCCATGCCGTCTGCTACTACCAACAAGGCACCGTAGGGACTCAGCTCAGCATAGTCTTCGTCTTGGGGCATTACCCAGTGGGGTGTGGCAAGGTCAGGACACACAATGAAGTTGTCCTCATTGTTCTGCCGATAAAGTCCGACATTAGTTCCTGCCGCTAACTTGAATTTTACTTCTGACATGATAATACATTACTTATTACATCTTGCAATAGGAACAAGACGGTCTTCGCCAAACAGCTGGCCAATCATCACACCGATGACACGATAGGATCCGTCTTTCTCCTTGAAGAATGCGGGCGATCCGAGATAGCCGGCATTACGATTGGCATCCTGCAGTACGATAGTACCATTGCGGGTATCGGCACGAGAAGTGCTCGACTTGAAGTAACTAATATAGTTAGCCAAATTATGGATGTCAGGATTGTTCTTGAATCCGGCAACCTGTACTTCAGTACCACCATCGCTCGACAGCGAGGCACCTGCATCATAGGGGATACCTGCACCACCCTTGCCTGGCAGAATGGCATAGCACTGTGAACTGGGTGTAACCACTGTTACGCTACGATTGCGGAATTCGCTGGAGCTGATTCTGAATCCATTCTCCTTAATCAGTACTCGAACATCCTTGATGACTTCATCAATCACCTCGGTTACGTCACCGCTGCGGTCAACACGGAAGTCCTGATTGTTAAACGACAATTTGTGGGCTGTGCCTGTAGTGCTATACGCATCATATTCGATGACGATATTGAATCCCATAGCCTTGTAGTTGGCCAGCAACTCACGCCATCTGCCTCCCAGCTGACGCCAGAAGATCCAAGGTTCGATATTCTGTCGAGCAGTGACCAGCGTACCGTTACTCAGCACGAAAGCAGTACCACAAACGACGTCAGTCAGTGAGATGCCTGGGTCGAAGGAACGTCCGTCACGCTCACAGGTGATGCGACGTATCTTCAGCGAATAAATATGGTTGTAGTAGTCACGAATGGTACCGCTGGCATCACCGTGAGCCGTTGGATTGGCATTCATGGCACCTTCCTGTGCAGCAGCCTCACCAGCTATAGGTGTGGCAACACCAGAAACGTTATGGTTCTCATCCGGATCACCGATGGAAGCAATGGTTGCAGATGACTCACCGGGGGCAGCAGGATTGACCACGCCTTCGATGATATCATCGGACACACCGCTATCGATGGCACGTTGCCGAGTAGTTGCCAGTTGCTGCTGGACGCGGTTAGCCTCGTCGGCAACGCTTGACAGCTGACGGTTCACATATACAATGCGCTGGCGTATTTCCTCGCGCCTTGCTGCGGGAGCTGCTGCCAGTTCCTGATTGAGTTTCTCTTGTTCCTGCATCAGTCCCTGCTTCACTGATGACAGCGAATCGAGCTTAATCTGATAGGTGGCCATCTCCTGGCGCAGTGCGGAATTGTCCAGACTCAGTTTATAGTTCCATGCACCAAAGCCCAGAATGGCCAGTATCAGCAGAGCTGACAATATCCATATGGCCCGGCGGTATGGACGGAGTGCCTGCTGGCGGAACAGGTTCATGCGCTCTGTCAGCTTAATGCTCGACGTCAGAGACTGCTTACCCTGCGGGACGATGAATCCCAGTCTGGGGCCGCCTACTGACAACTGGATTTCGTCACCCGACTGCAGGTAGTAGCTTCCCTGCACAGGACGCCCATTCACCAAAGTAGGATTAGCACTTGACAGGTGAATCAGCTGCCAGTTCTGGCCATCACGAACGATGGCGGCATGTTTACGACTAACCGTTTCGAACGATTCGTCAAAGCGAACCTGACAAGAAGCATCACGTCCCAGTTCAATCTGATCGATGATAATCTTCTGTGACTCACCAGCCATATGGTACTTAGAACTCGTTTTGTGCTCCAGAATGTAATAAGTACGTCCTGAACCATTAAAAATAGCACCCATACCAGCACCAACAGAGCCGGCTACAGTGCGTTTGTAATTTTGTTCTTTCATATTATTATAGTTTTAGGGGTTAATAATTCTCAAATCTCAATGTAACATCACCGATGGCAATAATATCGCCTGGACTCAGATAGTATCCGTTGGAAGTGACAGGATGTGAGTTGACAAACGTCCCGTTGCTCGAGGCTTCCCACAGGCGGGTTGCACTTCTCCACTGTCCGTCGCGGATGAACCACTGCGACTGTCCCGTTTCGATGGTACAATGGTGACGAGAGAGGAAATCAGAGCTGTCCGACTTGATGTAGATTGCATTGTCCGTCTGTCGTCCTACTGTCAATATGCCTATTCCTCGCGCTATCATCTGACTCAGGTTGTAAATGCGCCCGTATTCCTCGCCCTGCAAGATCCTCAGCTGATAGCCGTGGGTAGCTTGCGGTGGCTGGTAGATTGGCCTTCGTACTGGACGTGGAGCATAGGAACTGAAGGGCGACTGAGGCACCATGTGGATTATTTCGTCGACGGTCTGTATACGCTGTTTAAAGTCTGGTGCTATGCACCCCTCTATTAGTCTCAGCCACTTTTCTCCGTCAGCAATGTGACGCAACCGTTCTCTGTCCCATTGTCCTCTCTTGCCGCGTATCTGGTATTCTGCCAATTCGTTGTGCGACTCCAGTGTGCCAAAAGGCAGCAGCCCTGTCAGTAGCTGGTAAGTCAGCACGCCAAACGAGAAGATATCCGTTGTAGGCAGCACCGTGGCCCCCCCCCTGGCCCTATTCACCTGTTCTGGCGGCATGTAGGCATAGGTTCCGAATATCTGGTCTGGGCGTCCAAAGATGTTACGCTGTGTCATTCTATGATTGCGGTCACCTGATATCCCAAAGTCTGTTAGAGCAGCTGTTCCGCTCTGCTTGAACAATACATTTTCAGGTTTGAGATCACGGTGTACCTTGCCTTCTGCGTGCAGGGCACCGAGTCCTGTCAGTATGTCTGTACAAATGCGCGGCGCGCGTGTTCCGCTTTTCCCAAGCAAGGGTTCCAGGTCACCGCCAGGACAAAACTCCATTACGATAAAAGGGTTACCTCCCACTCGTCCAAAGTCAACAGACTGCACCAAGTTGTCGCAGGCTATCTGTCCTGTCTTGAATTCCATCTCGAACCTGTCCATCAGAGGTTGCCTGATTTCTGACGGTACCTCCCAAAGGCGGAGAAGTTTCAGCGCATATTTGCCTCCACGGAAGTCGTCTACCAGGTAGACCACACCAAATGACCCCTCACCAAGGGTTTTTCTCACCGTATACAGATTATTGATAGTCTGTCCTGGCTGAAAGTCACATCGGTCTACTACCTGATAGGAGCTCATCTCTCGGAAAGTTCGCTATTTCTTCTCAAACTTGAAACGTCTGTCACCCAGCACGATGATGTCGCCTGGCAAAAGCTCTATCTTACGGTTGGCCTCCACGACGGTTGAGCACAGCTCGCTATGGTTTAGTATATACCATTTGTCATCTTCGCAAATCAGCTCTGCCTGTACCTTCGAGGTGATGGAACGGTTGTTGGGCTCAGTGTTCTCCCTGTTCAGCATGATGCTGGCTCCCTCGTAGTCGTTCACTCTCTCCACCTGTTCGTTCTCCTCAGGAACGAGCGTCAAAGAGCATTTGGGCTTAGGAGGTTCTACATGATGCCGCCGTACGAACACCGTCTTCTGGTGAATCTTTTCACCGCAGTACGGGCAGTGTGCATAGCTGGCAGGCACCTCCTTACCGCAAGCGTCGCAGGTAGTGACAATATTCATCTCCTCCTCAGAAGGAGCTGGCTTTGCTACTCTTGCCGTAGCCTCGTTAACCATTTGAGCAGGTTGAGGCTTAAGCTGTGCACCACAGCTGGGACACATGGCAAAGTCACCCATAACCGGATAACCACAGGTTGGACATGCCTTATTACCCTGGCTTGCGGCCGCACGTACTTGCTCCTGCATCATTGGGCCGTTCATCACACGTGTAGGGCGGGGCATAGGCTCTGCCATAGCAGCACCTGCCGCACCTATCATCGTAGGCTTTGGCAGGGGTTCCTGCATACCTGTAGCACCTACAACTGTGGGTCTTGGGGCTGGTTCTGCCCCGCCTCCGTAGTTAGGAGCATAGCCACCAGCCTGATAGGTATTGGGGTTATAACCTCCCGCGTCTTGCAACTGATGTCCGCACTTCACGCAGACACTTACACCTGGATCATTGTCGTATCCACAATTGTTACATCTCATAGCATTATGTTTTTAGTAAATCGGTAATTATCTTGCACCAGTTTTTTTGTTACCTTTCTGCTGGGTCAGCTTGACGCGGAGCTCCGTGTCCTGACTGCTCAGGATGATATAGTCCACTCGCTCCTGCTTGGTTGGGTTTGGCTCCAGCATAATAGATAGTTCGTTTCCTTTCACCTCCACACGTTCCTTGCTTAACGCAACGCCTAAGATCTCTTTGGCCACAACCTGCTTGGTCGATATGACGTTGGCCCAGTCAGGCAACTTCGACACCGTCCAGTTTCTGCCGTCGTCATACAAAGTATCTGACACGCAGTTCACCCGCAGCAGAATTTCGCCACCCTTTCTGTCTATCATCTCAGGCTCTGCCGGCTCTACCCTGAGCACAGGTTTCTTGCCTCTGCTCTGCACTACTTTAATTTTCTTGCCATGACTTTCGTCTTTCGTAGAAAAGACTATAATGTTGGCTTCACGGGCCATTGTCTGGTTCGACTGTTTGGTCTTAATGACGAGCGAGCTGTGGTCGTCCGACTTCTCCAGCGTACACCACACGTTATCAGTCTCGCGTTCCAGCTTCATCCCCCAGTCACCCGATGTCGTCACAGATATGATTTCAGCAGCAGCTTCACTGCCGTCAAACTCCACCAAATTAGTCCTTACGCTAATCAAGTCTTCTTCCTGTCTGGACTGCGCCTTGTTGGTTTTCTGATTTTTCATGGCTGCCCGGCATTTCTTGATCATAGCGTTGCACTTCCTCTTGTTTGCAGCACTCTTGTTCACAATCATCGACTCGTTCAGCGCTTTGATGGCTTCCTGGTAATTACCTTTCTTATATAAAGCCACGCCCTCGTCATACTTCTGGGCTGCGCCTTGCGCACTGGCACCTACCGCAGGGGTCAGCGCTAGCATCATTATGAATAATACTCTTATTAAAGATTTCATTATGTTTATTGTTTAGACGGTTCAGTATCATGTTGTTCAGCCTCTGGCTGTTCCTGCAGTTTTTGTTCTATATAGGGCTTGATAGTATTAGCACGCTCCTGATATAAATCCGCCGTACCCTTCGATCCTATATTCAACAGTTCCTTGATATCTTTTTCCATCAACTTGTAAATGTCATACAAATGGTTTACTGCCTCTTCCTGCTGGCTCAGCATCTCTGACCCCAGAGCGGCATCTTTCAAGTGTGAGTCAGGATACTGGTCAGCCTCAGCCTTGTATTCACGACACTTCTCGATGATGTCAATATAGAAATCCTCTATCTTTCCGTTTTCAGGATTCAATAGCTCTTCATTATAATTCGTCTGGAACTCGTCTGCCTTCTTCATAGCCTCCCTGGTGACGGCCAACTTCAGTTGTGCTATGGAGTCCAGGTTAACCTGGGGCACCACTTGCTCCACCTCTGCCACCTGGGCTGTCTCTTCTTCACCGCCACACATACCAAGCAAACCCACTATCAGCAGCACGCCGACAACGGCAGCGGCAATCAGCAGCTTCTTGTTGGCCAGTGGCGACGCGTTGCCGTTCTTCTTAGCCTCAGCAGTATTCTGTGGATTCCATGCGGCAGGTTTAGGTTTGTCTGCCGGTTGAACAGGCACGCGTTTAGGCTCAGCGACAGGTGCTGGCTGAGGCTCAGGCTGATAGACGGGCGCCGACTCCACCAAAGGTTTATTCTGTGGCGTTTGGACTGGTTCCGTTGCCTGTGGCATGGTGATGCCGTGCAGGTGGTTATAGGTCAGTTCCTCAATCGTTTTGGCCCAGGGACGCTTACCTGATTCCTCCTGCAGACAGCTGTAGATGATATCTTTCAGCTCTTGTGAATAATCTTCCTCTATGATAGGTATCTCAGCCCCTTTCTTCTGCATTAGTCCGCCATTGTTGCCGAAAGGCGGCATGCCACATATCAGTTCGTACATCATGGCACCCAGCGACCATACGTCGCTGGCCATGATAGGTCTGGGTTGAGAGCTGAAACGTTCTGGTCCCATATAGGCCAGCGTACCGCCACTCTGCTCTTGTGCTGCCGAACTGCTGCGGATAGTGCTACGCACACGGGCACTGATGCCGAAATCGGTAATCATATACCGTCCTTCATCGCTAATCAGAATATTGTCCGGTTTGATATCCTGGTGAATCACTGGCGGGTTCTTTCCGTGGAGATAGGCCAGTCCGGCCGCTACGTCGTGCAACATTTTCCAGCATTCCTCCTCAGGAATACTTTCCTTAGCCGCCACATACTTGAAGGCTGAGCCGTTCTTACACAACGGCATAATCAGATAAGGCTGGCGTTCGTAACTGTCGAAATAGGTTGGTTTCAACAGGTTTGTATGGTTCATGTCGAACACCAGCGAGAACTCCTGAGTAAAGAGCTGGATACCGGCCTCGTCCAGTCCTGTTCCAGGAGCATAAACTTTAATGGCCACTTGAACATGTGTCCACGTGTCTTCAGCCAGCCAGACCTCTGAGAACCCCCCGCGCCCAAGCTGTTTAATCAGCTCATATCTCTCTCTTTCTCCAAATTTTTGACCCTCGCTAAGCATATTTCCTAAAGTAGCTTTATTAATTCGTTTTTGACTTTTTTTTCAGTCCCACCTTTTTATATTTTAGACCTAGTTGACTGCAAAGATACACAATTTTTTCGTATTAACAAATTTTTTCGGAAGAAAAGTAAAAAAACGCATGTCGAGCACACATTTTTACAAAACAAGCGGCACAAGTCCCGTGGTCGGGGCCTGTGCCGCTGTGGTGTGTTGTGAGTAATCAGAAGAGGAAGGTCTTCTCGAGCCAGTAACAGAGGATACCTGCCAAGTAGCCGACGAAGGCAATCCACGTAATCTTCTTCATATACCAGCCGAAGGTAATCTTCTCCAGACCCATAACGACAACGCCTGCCGCAGAGCCAATGATGAGCATGGAGCCGCCGACACCGGCGCAGTAGGCAAGCAGTTGCCAGAAGATGCCGTCGACGGCCAGGTCGCCAGCAGCCTGGACAGGATACATGCCCATGCAGCCTGCCACGAGGGGCACGTTGTCGACGATGCTGGAGAGTACGCCGATGATGCCGGTGACGAGGTAGTGGTTGCCCGCAAAGGTGACGTCGAGACCCTTGCCCAGCATGGTAAGCACGCCGATGGTTTCCAGACAGCCTACTGCCATGAGGATGCCGAGGAAGAAGAGGATGGTGTCCATGTCAATGCGCGACAGCATCTTCGACACGCGCTTTTGGGTGTTACGGTTGTCGGCAGTGTCCTCGCTCTCCTGATGGATGCCGGTGTAGAAAATCTCGGTGACGGTCCACAGTACGCCCAGGACGAGCAGGATACCTACGAAGGGTGGCAGGTGGGTGATAGTCTTGAAGATAGGTACGAAGATGAGTCCACCGACGCCGAGGAAGAAGATGACCTTTCGCTGTGCTGGCGACAGGGCGTCAGCTTCTTCTATGACTGTCGTTTCCTGGACTGGTTCGAGAGTGCCCTTGAGCGACAACGACAGGATGTAGGCTGGGATGACCATGGAGACGAGTGAGGGGATGAAGATCTCCGTGATGACGCCTGCAGCGGTGATGACGCCCTTGTTCCACAGCATGATGGTGGTGACGTCGCCGATGGGCGAGAAGGCTCCTCCGGAGTTGGCGGAAATGATGACGAGGGCTGCATAGATGATGCGGTCTGTCTTGTCGCTGACGAGCTTACGCAGAATCATGATCATGACGATGGAGGTGGTGAGGTTGTCGAGAATGGCCGATAGGATGAACGTCATGAAGGCGATGCGCCATAGCAGGGAGCGCTTGGACTTGGTCTGCAGAGTGTCGCGGACGAAGTTGAAGCCTCCGTTCTGGTCGACGAGTTCGACGATGGTCATGGCTCCCATGAGGAAGAACAGCGTGGTGGCGGTTGAGCCCAGGTGGTGCTCGATGACTTCGCTGACGGCTGCTGCTTTCATGTCGCCTACGGCAGCGGCGACGTAACTGGCTGGGTCAATCATGAAGAGGGTCCAGCAACCTACAAACATGAGCAGCGCAATGGCTGCCTTGTTGATTTTTGTCACGCTCTCTATGGCTATGCAAAAGTAGCCGATGCAGAAGAGGATGACGATGCAAATTGTTAATGTAGACATGATAAATTTAAGTTTGTTGTTTTTATTGTATAATGAGTTTTACTGCTGTGTTGAGTCCGCTTTTGACAGGTGCCCATCCGTCGTAGGTGGTCTTCTTGTAGTTGATGTCGACGACATTGATCTCGTTGAACTTACGCCACTTGACGCCACGTCGGTCCATGTCGGCAATGCGGTTGGCGGGTAGGTTGGTGACTTCGATGCGCAGCGTGTTCTTGCCTTTATGCAGGCTGCCGGCGCAGTCGAGGACAAAGGGTACTGCCCAGGCGCAGCCTATGTACTGTCCGTTGATGTAGACGCGTGCTGACTCGCGTACGTCACCGAGGTCGATAGTCCAGGGCTGGAGGGCCTGCTCTTTAGTGAGTCGGAAGGTGGTTTCATAGACGCCGGTGCCCATGGTAACGGCAGCGGAGTCGCTGAGGTTCTCCCAGGTCTGGAGCTTGTCCAGTTGGAAGGTGCCGTTTACCTTGGGGGCTTCTTCGATGAAGCTGAGTGTCCAAGGACCCGTTATGGGAAGTGATGAGTGATGAGTGCTAAGTGTTGAGTGATGAGTGCTAAGTGATGAGTGAGGGGTGGTTTGGAGGATGCGGCTTTGGCCGGAGCGTAGGCTGATGCGCACCTTGCCGTCGGTAACGAGGGCGGGAGTGGTAAGAGCTGTCATGGGGTCGTACCAGATAGCACCTTGGAAGGGTACTGCCAGCGTGACGTCTTCAGTCATGTCGTTGGGTGTCAGGTTGGCAATGAAGTAATGGTAGGCACCGTCGCCGTTTTTGCGGCGGATGGCTCGCAGCCTCATGTCGCGGCGCATGGGCTCGGCGTTGGCATAGCGTGCCATGGCCTGTGCGTCCTCGCCATGTATGGTGTAGGCTTTGAGTGGTGCCAGCAGGGCGGACAGGCGCTGGTCGATGGTGGTACCGGAGGGGATGATGAGTGCGCGGTAGCGGGAACCTCCCTCTGTGACGATTTGTCCGTCTGCAATGTGTACCTTGGCCAGCTGACGGTCACTGATGTAGTCGCAGTCGTATCCCAGACTGTCGATGGTGAGGATGCTATGGATGAACTGGGGTGCCTTCTCGTCCATGGTGTGGATGTCGAACTGCATGAGCAGGTCCTCGCCATGTCGGCGGTTCTTGCTGGCCTGCTTGTCGTCGTCGTTACGGGGTCCGCGAATGCGCCACATGTCACGCACAGGCAGGTAGACGAGGAAGTCGTTGTCAGGCTGTCCAGCTTGCAGGAAGCTCTGACACCTCTCTATATATTGCATCAGGTAGGGTGCATCGCGCCAGATGGTGTTGGTGGGGCTCATGTCGATGGAGGCATAGAACTTCCATCCTGGCCAGGGATCGTTCTTGGGAGTGTAGCAGGAACCGTGGAAGAAGACGTGGTTGACGCCACAGGTGAACATGAGGTCGAGGTCTGGCTTCATCTGCGACAGCGAGGTGCGGAAGTGCTCGGTGAGCCAGGTGAATGTCTCGCTGGAGACGAGGGGCTTTCCGGTGACGTGGGCTGCCGAGGCGGCATATTTGAGCATGGATACGTCGCTGAAGTTCTTGCGCGTCATGCCGGAGTCGGTGCGCAGTCCCTTGATACCAAACTCAGAGAGTCCGAAACCTTCTATCTCGGGAATGTCGACAGCGGCATACAGGTCCAGCAGGTTGGCAGGTGACCCATGCGCCTGATTGCGTACCGTGACACCATGGCTGTGAGCCCAGCTGACCCACTGCTGCGTAAAGTTCTCCAGCAGCAGGTCGGAGAGCGTCTCGCGGTAGTCGCAGAGCACCTTGTTGCCATCATCGATATCGCCTAACAATTCAGGCAACTTCTCACGCAGGTCGTATCCGCGGCGTTTCTGGAACTCGTCGAAGAGAGTGGGTGTCCAGTTGGCGCGATATACTTCATACGAGTCGTTGAAGAAAGTATGCGGGTAGGGTACTCCCGACTCGGCAAAGGCCTGTTCGAAGCGGTCCAGGTAGTTTTTGACGGCAGCGCGGTCGAAGTGGTCAACCACCCAGCCCTCGCCACCTGGCGCGGCACGCTTCACCTTCTGCTTGGTGCGTCCTATTTCGACACGGTAGATGTTTCTGCCATCCACGATGCTGTCGTGGAAGATGGCTCTGCAGGCTGCCTGCTCCAACGGCACCTGTGGACCTCCGAAAGGCCATCCGGTGCCACAGTTCATGTCGACCTCGATGCCAAGGGGCGCAGCGATTTCCTGCACATCGCGAAGTGTCTGCATCCATTGGGGTGACAGGAACGGCAACTCATTATTCTTGTTGCCTTGGACACCATAAAGAGGGGTAATCTCTACGGCGCCGATGCCCACTCGGGCATATTCGGACAGGTTCCACTGCAGGTTCTGGCGATCTACTGCCGACCCCAACCACCACCAGCGGGTACCTGCCTTAGCCTCTTGCTGAGGTTTTGGCCACTCTTGTGCCTGCATGATCAAGGCGCAAGCCGTCAGCAGTATGATTATTAGTGTTCTCATCATTTCTTCAGCAACTTAAAGTATTCTGTGAGTCCGAGGAGGTAGCAGCCGGTGCCGTAGTCCTCGAAGTCAGGAACGGAGGAATAGGTGACGGGCTGGCCTGCCGACGGGTCTTTGCCGGTGCCCTGGTTCCAGCCCAGGAAGCCATCCTTATGGAGACAGGACTGCAGCGCCTGCCATGCCTTGTCGCAGGCCGGTCGATACGTCTTCGCCTTGAGCAGTCCATGTCGGATGCCCCACGACATGCCATAGAGGAAAAGAGCGGTACCTGTCATCTCGGGTGTGGGATAGACGGCGTCAGAAATCAGACTGGCATGCCAGAATCCGTCGTCGTGCTGGCATTGGAGCAGTGCCTTGCTCATGAGCAGGAAGTCTTTGCGGAGTTCCTTGTAGGCTTTACTAGAGGGGGATAGCACATCCATGCAGCGTACCAAGGCGGCATACACCCAGCCGTTGCCGCGGCTCCAGTAGCAGTTGCGGCCGTCTTTCTCCTGGTAGGGCGCTACGTAGTCCTTGTCGCGCCACCACAGTCCCTCGCGGCTGTTGAAGCACCCTCCGCCACACTCGTTGCGGGTCCAACGGTAGCTCTGCATGGCATAGTCGATGTATCGCTGGTCGTGGCTGACAGCATACATCTTTATATATACGGGCATGGCCATCTGGATAGCATCAATCCATGTCCAGTAGTCGTAGCGTCCTGTGGCCATCTGGGCCTCGAGGTTTTGGCGGGTAAGCTCCAGGGACCCCTTGCCTGTCAGCTGGTGCAGTTCGATGTAGGTCTGCTGACAGCACTGGTTGTCGGCATTGTTGGCCTTGATTCCTCCACGGGCCTGCCAACCATGATGGTTACACCAGCGTTCCGCATAGTCTAGGTAGCGCTGCTGGGGGTCTATGGCATAGAGTGCCATGAGTCCCTCGTAGTAGACGGCTCGGGTCCACAGGTTACTCTCACGCATCCGCTTGACGAAAGTAGGCTGTGCGGGGTCGCTGTAGCGGCCCATGAAGTAGTCGTTGGTGCGCTGGGCAGCCTTGAGGACGTCAGTCTGGGCGAGGGCTGTTCCCATGCTGCAGCTGAGGAGACAGATGAAGAAAAGACGCTTGATCATAGCTATTCAGTTTTGAGGATTGTTGTGATGGGTTTCAGATGGACAGAGCGGGTGGTTAGAGTGACCTTCGAGGGTTTCTGACCTGCCCGCAGGATGACGAGGGCGCTGCCGTTCCACAGACGTCGCCGGTGGTCTGTAAAAGACTCGTCGCTGGCCATGTTGCCATTGGCCACAGCCACGATGCGGGCATCACCCTGAAGAGTGAAGGACAGCTGGTCGTCGGCAGTCCAGACACGACGCCCTTTCTTGTCGACAGCCGTCAGGCGAATGTATTGCAGGTCCTGTCCGTCAGCCTGCCAGTGCTCTTCTTCTTGCTGGGCCACGATTCGTACAGCCTCGCCAGTGGTTTCTATGGCATGGCTGGCACAGCGTGCCTGGCGGCAGTACCCTATGGCCTCGAGCTTGCCTTGCCGGTAGGGTATGCTGTCCCAGCGCAGCTGGTTGCGGTGTTGCGGGTCGGCAGGGTTAGCCTTACGCCCCAGCGTCTTGCTGTTGAGTCGCAGCTCCACCTCGTCGCAGTTGGTGAAGGTGTAGAGACTCACCATGGAGTCTGCTGGTCGGTTCCAGTTCTCTGAGAGTCGCTGGTTGCCGGTCTGTACGCCATTCCACATCAAGTCGCTCTGGGCATCCTCGACGATGGCGATATGGACGAGAGGTTCCTCGGTGAAGAGGCTCTTCATGAGGTAAGCCTTGGGTTTAGGCTCCCAGGCAATGTCGATGACACCCTGTGCCCATCCTTTGTCTGGCCAACCCTGACTCTCGCCCAGATAGTCGATGGCTCCCCAGTAGGCTAGTCCGATGACCTTGCTGAGGTCCATGCCGTAGTAGTTTGGTCCCATGCTGCTGGTAGATGCCTCGCTCTGGTAGAAGGTCATCCAGGGGAAGCGCCGTCCGTCGCCGGGGAAGTACATATAGCGGTAGTTATATGACTGGACATCTGTCACCATGGCCAGGTTGCAGGGCAGCGAGTCGGTCTGCCAGTTGCGGTAGCGGGGATGCATGGCGACAGTGGTGAGTCGGGTGCTGTCGTAGCGCTGCACCACGGGTTTCATCATCTTGTAGCACGTCACACCAAAGTCGTTGAAAGGCTGTGTGGCATCTTGCTGCAGCTCGTTGCCCAGGCTCCAGAGTACCACGGAGGGAGCATTCCTGTCGCGCTTGACCCACTCCGCAACGTCGTATGCCCAGTGGTTCATGAAAGGACTGCGCCCTCCCGAGTGCAGGTCGGTCCACTTGTCGTAGAGTTCGTCTACTACCAGCAGGCCCAGCTGGTCGCAGAGTCGTATGAGGTCGCGGCTGTAGGGGTTGTGTGAGGTGCGTATGTGGTTGACGCCAAAGCACTTTAGCAGGCGCAGCTGCTTCTCGATGGCTTTCGGGTAGGCAGCAGCTCCCAAGGGTCCTAAGGTGTGGTGGTTGGCGACACCTTTCAGCAGCACTTTCTGTCCGTTGAGGCGCAGGCCGTAGTCAGGTCCTATCTCAATGGTACGGATGCCGAAGTGTTCTGTGGCTTCGTCGGCTACGGTGCCGTCCTCCCTCAGCAGCTGTACCACGGCCCGGTAGAGATAGGGTGTCGTGGTATCCCACAGCGTGGCTTGCCGAATATCTGCCTCACGCAGCTTAGCCTCGAAGGTGCGTGCAGGCGTCTGACGGCGTATGGTGTCGGTCTGTGAGCAGACGATGTGGCCCTTGGCGTCGTAGATGGTCAGCCGGAGTCGGGTAGTCTTCGTCTTGGTACGGTTGGTCAGCTCAGCCTGGATGTTGACGTAGCGGTTGTCACGGGTGGTGATGTAGAGTGGATGACGCTCAAAGTAGAGGTCGGCGGGGGTCGTCACCAGACAGACATGGCGTGTCAGTCCGCCTCCGGTGTACCAGCGGGAATTCTTCTCGCCCATGGTAGAAGCTTTGACAACCAGCGTGTTGTCGCCCTCGTTGAGCTGTCGGGTGATGTCGATGGCAAAGCCCACATAGCCATAGTCTGTGCCGCCGATGCGTCTGCCGTTGAGAAAGACGTCGCCAACCAGCAGGATGCTCTCGAAGTCGAGTAGCACCCGCCTGTCCTTGAAGTCTTTGGCATGGTAGCTGATGACTTTCCGATACCAACCGGTTCCCATCTCCTTGAAGCCTCGTGCCGAGAGGCGGCTCTTGGTGTTGGCAGCGGCGTCCTTGCTGGCCTGCTCGTCAGCCTGTGGCGCTACCCAGGGCTGGCTGATCTGGAAGTCGTGAGGCAGGTCTACCCGCTCTGCGTTGCTGAACAGCGAGTCGCGGCTGAACTCCCATCCGGTGTTCAGCGGGATGACCTGGCGCTGCTGTGCCAAGGCTATGAGGGACAGGAAGCCCAGGAGTATGATGCTTGTGATACGTCTCATCCGTTGTCGTGTCTTTCTTGTTACAAAACGCATCTCAAGTTCTTGTCTAACTGCTCCGTGCTGCTGGCACCTACCAGTACGGAGGTGGTTCCCGGCTGGTCGAGAATCCAGCGCAGGGCGTGTTCTGCCAGTGTCCTGCCTTTGCTCTCTGCCTCGGCATTCCATGCCTTGAGCTGTTGCAGGAGCTCGTCGGTAAGCATGTCAGCGCGCAGGAACTTGGCCTTGGCCATGCGCGAGTCCTGAGGGATGCCCTTCAGGTAGCGGTCTGTCAGCAGACCCTGTGCCAGGGGTGAAAACGAGATGAAGCCTACCCCCTCGTCTTGGCATAGCTGCAGGATGCCTTCTTCCTGTGGGCTGCGATCCAGCATGTTCAGTCGTCCCTGGTAGATGAGCAGGGGTACGTCGTGCTGGCGCAGATAACGGATGGCAGTCTTGGTAGCTTCCAGTGGCCAGCGTGAGATGCCCACATAGAGAACCTTGCCCTGTCGTACCACATCGACCAGAGCCTGCAGGGTCTCGTCGAGAGGCGTCTCAGGGTCGTAGCGGTGTGAGTAGAACAGGTCGACATAGTCGAGATGCATGCGTTTCAGACTCTGGTCGAGTGATGCCATGAGGTATTTTCTGGAGCCCCAGTTGCCATAGGGTCCGGGCCACATGTCGTAGCCTGCCTTGGTAGCGATGAACAGCTCGTCGCGGTAAGGGTGCAGGTCGTCATCCATCACGCGTCCCAGCGTCTCCTCAGCCGACCCATAGGGCGGTCCGTAGTTGTTGGCTAAGTCGAAATGGGTGATACCATGGTCGAAGGCATAGCGGAGGATGTTGCGGGAACGCTGGTAGTCGTCATCCGCTCCGAAGTTATGCCACATGCCCAGGCTGACCTTGGGCAACAGTACGCCGCTACGTCCGCAGCGGGTATATTGCATACCACTGCTATATCGTTGGTTATCTGCCTGATAAGTGCTCATACTTGGATTGTCTTAGTAGTTCAGATTACAAAATTAGTATAAATTAAGGGAAATACAAAATAAATTAGGAATTATTTTCTTTATTTTGTGGATTGTTAGTACCTTTGGCGACATGAAAACAGCAATCATAGGCGGTGGGGCAGCAGGATTCTTCCTTGCTGCCAGTCTGAAAGAGATGATGCCCGAGATGGAGGTGACCATCTTTGAGCGCAGTCAGCGGGTGTTGGCGAAGGTGGAGGTGAGTGGCGGTGGCCGCTGCAACTGCACCAATACGTTTCGTCAGGTACGTGATTTCTCTGCTGTCTATCCACGAGGCCACAGACTGATGAAACGCCTGTTTAACGTCTTCTCCCAGCAAGATGCCTATCGGTGGTTTGAGCACCATGGAGTGCCGCTGGTCATACAGGATGACGAGTGCGTATTCCCTCAGGCACAGGACTCGCATGCCGTCATAGACTGCTTGCTGGCTTTGGCGCATCGCTACCATGTCCGGATAGAGAAGGGCAGGAAGGTGCTGTCGCTGGATGACGTGCAAGACTTTGACTTCGTCGCTGTGACGACAGGAGGCTCACCGACAGGCGATGGTCTGCGCTGGCTGGCAGACGTAGGCCATGAGATAGAGACACCCGTGCCGTCGCTTTTTACCTTCCGCATAGAGGATGCCCGGCTGACCTCCTTACAGGGTCTGGTGGTGAATGATGCGGTGGCATCTGTCCCAGGTACCAAGTTCCGTGCCGGGGGACCGTTGCTGATTACCCATTGGGGCATGAGTGGCCCTGCCATTCTGAAGCTCTCCAGCTATGCTGCCCGCCACCTGGCAGAGCGTAAGTATCAGGCTCCGCTGAGCATCAACTGGCTGCAGCTGCCGGAGCAGGAGATACAAGGGATGTTGTACGAGACGGCTATGCGTAACCCCCAGAAGCAGCTCCCGACATTCAGTCCCTTTGCCCTGCCACAGCGCCTGTGGTCTTTCCTGTTGGAGAAAGCCCTGGGCGAACGTGCCCAGATGCGCTGGGCAGAGCTGAATAAGAAGGACGTCAACCGTCTGGTCAACGTCCTGATGAATGATTCCTATCAGGTGGCAGGGCGTGCTCCTTTCAAGGATGAGTTTGTCACCTGCGGTGGCGTTTCGCTGAAGGCTGTCAATCCCTCTACGCTGGAGAGCCGTCATGTGGACAACCTCTATTTTGCCGGCGAGGTGCTTGACGTAGACGGCATTACGGGAGGCTTCAACTTCCAGGCAGCGTGGACTACCGCCTATACGGTGGCTTGCAGCATAGTGGGCAAGTGCCGCTAACCTTTCTTGTCATTTAATATCGAGTTCTGCTTGAGGGCCTCCACGAATTCACTGATCTTATGCAACTCGCGGGGTATGCGGATGTTCTGCGGACAGTGAGGCTCGCACTGGCCGCAGCCTATGCAGTGGTCTGCCTGTCGCAGACGCGGCACGGCACGGTCCAGCCCGATGAGATAGTTGCGGCGCAGCTTCCAGTATTCCTCATCCATCTTCAGACGGGGCAGGGTGCCTTCGTTCTTGCACTTGTTGTAGTGTACGAAGATGCCTGGGATGTCGATGCCATAAGGGCAGGGCATGCAGTATTTACAGTCGTTACAGGGAATGGCCTGCACACCTACTATGCGCTCTGCCACCTCTCCATGCAGGTAGTTGCACTCTGCCTCCGTCAAGGGTTTCAGCGGGCAGTAGCTGAGCAGATTGTCCTTCAAGTGTTCCATATAGGTCATGCCTGAGAGTACTGTCAGCACGCCCTTGGGCGTTCCTGCGTAGCGGAAGGCCCATGAGGCAACGCTGCGTTCCGGGTCGCGCTTCTTCAGTTCCGTCGCCAGATACTGCGGCAGGTTAGCCAGTCGGCCTCCCAGCAGAGGTTCCATGATGACTGAAGGAATAGCCAGTTTCTCCAGCTCGGCATACAAGTAGCTGGCGTCGGTATTGCGGTCGTTAATCTCGTCGGCATAGTTCCAGTCCAGGTAGTTGAGCTCTATCTGCACGAAGTCCCAATGATACTTGCTGTGCTGCGACAACAGGTAGTCGAAGACCTTGATGTCGCCGTGATACGAGAATCCGAGGTTGCGTATGCGTCCTGCCTTCCGCTCCTCTACCAGATAGTCCAGGATGCCGTTGTCGATATAGCGTCCGTTGAGTGCTTCCATGCCTCCCATGCCGATGCCGTGCAGCAGGTAGTAGTCGATGTAGTCCACCTGCAGCTCCTTCATCGAGTTGTGGTACATCTGTATCGAGGCCTCGCGGCTCCAGGTGTCAGGACTGAAGTTGGAGAGCTTGGTGGCTATCAGATACTCTGAGCGCTGATGGCGACTCAGGGCAATGCCCGTACACCGCTCTGACAGGCCTTTGCAGTACGCTGGGCTGGTGTCGAAGTAGTTCAGACCATGCTCTATGGCGTAGTCCACCTGCTTGTTGATCATGTCCTGGTCGAACTCGTTGTCATTGTCTGCCTTTGTCGGCAGGCGCATCATGCCATAGCCCAGCAGCGACACGTTGTCGCCGGTGCTCTTGTTCTTGCGGTAGGTCATCTTGCCTACGGGGGGCTCTACCTGCTTCTTGTATTCTTCCACAGCCTGGCTTTCGCTCTTCGACTTGCAGCCTGTCAGCACAGCAGCAGTCCCCAGCGTACCGCCACCCAATATCTTAAGGAAATTTCTTCTATCCATCGTTATATCTCTTTATGAACTTCGTGACCTTCCACATAAATAGCAGAGAATGGGCGTGCAGGGCATAGGTACTCGCATGCCCCACAGCCTATGCAGCGCGCCTCGTTGACAGCGGGCACGTATGCAGACTCCTCGTCGTCAGGGTCTGACGGCACCATCTCAATAGCTCCGGCAGGACAGTGGCGGGCACAGTTGCCACACTCTACTCCGTCAGTCAGAGGCAGACAGTTCTTCTTGATCCATACCGCATGGCCTATCTGCGTAGAGGCTTTCATCTCCTTCTGGATGGGCTTGATGGCACCGGCAGGACACACCTCGGAGCAGCGGTTACACTCAGGACGGCAATAGCCGCGCTCATAGCTCATGACGGGCTTCATCAGGTGCATCAGGTTGTCTGAGGGACGCAGCACCTGGTTAGGACACTCCGAGATGCACAGCTGACAACCCGTACAGCGCAGGGCCATATTCTTGGCAGACAGCGAGCCCGGCGGGGTGAGGGGAGTCTGGCGCTCAGGAGCTACCTTCTCTTCTATCTCTGCCAGTCCTCCGTCCACCTTCTTCTTCTCTTGGGCCAGGGCGGCAGTAGCCAGCAGGGCTGTGCTCAGCAGGAACGAGCGACGACCGCCTTGTGGTCCGCCTTGTGGAGACGGTTCTTCTGAGTCATGGGATGACACCGCAAGAACCGTCCCCTTGCTGTGGTCATATTTCAGCGCCCCGTGCTTGCATACATTGATGCAGTCGCCACATACCACGCAGCGGGTGGCATCGACGGTATGCGTCTTGTAGTCGATGCAGGAGGCCTTGCAGTTCTTGGTGCAGAGCGAGCAGTTCTTACACTTCTCCACGTCGAAGTTGATCTTCAGGAACGAGAACCGCGAGAACATTCCCAGCAGCGTACCGATAGGGCAGATGGTGTTACAGTAGGTTCGTCCGTTGCGCCACGCCAGCACTGCCAGCAGCAACAACAGGACGACGGCAATAGCCAGCGAGACGGCTGAGCGCAGCCATATCTCCGAGTGGTAGAAGGCATAGCTGTCGTAGTGCTCTGCGATGGCTGCCAGCACGTTGTTGCCAGCCTGATAGACCGGTTGCAGCAGGTTGGTGGCAATGACGCCATAGGTAGAGTAGGGGGCCAGCAGCTGTACGACGGTGCTTATGCCCATCAGCAGGGCAAGAAACATGGCAATAAGGAAAACGATGCGCATCCATACATGCGCCTTCGAGTAGGTGTAGCGGTTCTTCTTACGCTTCTTCCCCAACCACCCGAAGAGGTCTTGCAGGATGCCTAATGGGCAGATGACGCTGCAGTAGATGCGACCACATGCCAGCGTCAGCACCAGCAGGAAGGCGATAACGATGAAGTTCAGCGCCAGTACGGCCTCCAGGAGTTGCAACTTCGCCAGTCCTCCCGCCAGATGGTGGGCCGTTCCCGTGAAGTCGACGAAGAGCCATGTCAGGCCAAGCATCATCACGGTGGCCAGTGTTATTCTAATCTTTCTTAGCATATTATATTTGTTTAGTCATTCTTACAATCCAGATGCTTACCTCATACAGCAGGTAGATGGGCAGGGCCACGACAAAGAGCGTAAACACATCCGTCGTTGGCGTGATGATGGCTGCCACGATGAGAATCGCCACCAGGGCGTGTCTCCTGTATTGGCTCATCAGCTGGTTGGTCACCAGTCCCAAGCGCCCTAAGAGTCCGCAGACTACCGGCAGCTCGAAGACCACTCCCATCACCAGGCTCATCCCCAGCAGCGTATCGATATACGACTGCAAGGTCAGCATGTTGGCTACGTCAGGCGACACCTGATAAGTGCCCAGGAAACGTACCGTCAGCGGGAATACCACGAAGTAGTTTACCAGCGTCCCGACGATGAACATCAGGTAGGCTGCTCCCACTATCCAGAGGGCATAGCGACGCTCATGACTGTAGAGCCCGGGACTGACGAAGCGAAACAGCTCATATAATATATAAGGTGAAGCCACCAGCAGACCGGCATACATCGCCGTTCGCATGTGAATCATGAACTGTTCTGTCAGTCCTGTATTCATCAGGTGCAGGCTGAAGTCCTCAGCACCCAGCCACCGGTAGGTCACGAAGTCGCCACTTCGCGGAGCCAGCACAATGCTGAACAGCTCGTCCTTCATCAGAAATGCCACGACGGCAAACACTACCACAGCCAGAGCCATGCGGATGAGCGACGAGCGCAGCACATCCAGATGATCCCAGAAGGACATCTCAGCTGTTGGCTTCGGGCTCGCGGCTGTTTTCTCTTTCAGCGTGTGGTGTTGCAGTGGCATCTTCCTTGTTGTCCGTGTCAATCTCCTTCATGCCGTCCTTGAAGCTTCTGACGCCTTTGCCAAGGCCTTTCATCAGCTCCGGAATCTTCTTTCCACCGAACAGCAGCAGCACGATGAGTGCTATGACGATAATTTCTTGCATTCCTAATCCAAACATCTTTTCCGATATGTTTTTAGTTATATTTGCTTGCAAAAGTAGTGAAAACCGAGCGAAATGCAAAGAAAAAACACGTTTTTCTTTCATTTACAAGGTGCATCCTACTTTGACCAAGGGTCAAAATTACGAATAAGCGAGTAGAAAACCAAATTTATTTGGAGTTTTCTCGAGCGTTATTTGTCCTTGACGCGCTTCAGGTATCGGCTCTTGACATTGCCGTCTTTGTCGCGGCTCTCGATCATTTCAATCTTGTCACGCGCCTGGTTGGTCGTCACGGGGAAGGTGTCGCGCCTGTCTCTCTCAAGCGATTTCCGTAGCGATTCTTTCCATGCCGCTATGTCCACTTTCCTGATGATACTCCTCACTGAATCACGCATCTCCGGCCTGTAGGTAATACGCGACGTGTCTAATTTGACTTCTGCTGATCTCGGAGCGCATATCATAAACAGCGTGTCGTTCTTGAGACTCCATTTTCCGCCATAGATATACGTCACAATAATATCATTATTATAAACAGGATTAGGATATAGCGTCACATTCTTTATGCAGAAGGAGTCTTCTTCCAGAAATTCATAATAATAGTGCTCGTTACCGTTCACCTCGCGTTCCCATTGTCCCATCAGTTCGTGCTTGCTGATAGGACTTCCGCTAAGCTGGCTGTTCTTGATATACTCAGCCAGCTCCTCGTCACTGATATTCATGATGAACTTGTTGCGGTCACTGATATCCTTCCAACTTTGTGCAAAGATACGGTATAATCTTGTCCGGGCTGAAGAAACGTCGATGTAAAACTTTACCCTGGAATCCTTCAGCTTTTCTTTTAAGACAGCAGCCTCGTCGAGAATGTAACCATTTGAATTGATAGTCATCTCGTAATAATCATCATAGGAGATGGGATGAATAAAAAGCGGGTTTTTCGCCATATGACCCTTAATCTCCCTTCTTTGATCATAGAAATTCTCCATATTATCAATGAAGGCCATGTTGTCCAGATTGCTCCAGATGTCCTGACTGCTTTTGAAAATATTCTCCTTGGCATCGTCGAAGATGGAGTGATTAGGATCGTAGTCGGTCAACATTCTCATCGCCAATGCGATGGTGTCCTCGGACAGTGATACTATCTGGTCCTGATGGGCCAGAACATACTGCATGGCATTGTTCATCTTCTCCTCATCCTTGGCCATCTCTTCCATCTGGTCGATGCACACATCGATATCGTGAATCACCATCATGGCCGTCTGCCGCTGGGTGTCAGCCTTCTGCTTGCTCTCAACCAGTGCCGACGTTCCGAACGTCAGCAGAATCGATATCGTAGTACCCATCAGACTGGTGAGGAATCCCTTCCCCCACGAGTTCTGAATCTTTGGCCTGAAGTTTATCATACGGACTATGTTTACTTTGATTTTCAAAGTTACGAAAAGTTTCCGGCATGAAAAAGAAAAAGGTTAAAAAACAGCTCAAAAAGGCAAAGTTCCCTATCCTCACGGACGGGGAACCCCACAAACAATTCGTTAAACCTAAAACAAATCTAATTCATACCTTTTCCTCCTCTTCTTCGGTTTCTGGGTTGTAGATATCTTCGGCCTTGCAGTTCATGGTGTACGAGTCGCCCATCTTGAAGGTGGCCTTGGGGAAAACTCGCATCAGGGTGCGCGCCATGGCGCTTGCAACCATCT
>JAFPEE010000062.1 GCA_017389705.1 Prevotella sp. | reverse complement strand
TTTGTGCAAAAGTAGCCATTAGCTCGGAGCTACACAAGATGTGAAAATTGGACGCTTACACTACCACATATAGGTCCTTCCCAATCCACCAATACCTAAACCTCAAAGTCAACGAAGTTAAATGTCAAAAGTGGGAAAGTGGGAAAGTTGCGGTTAAGCGAGTGCAGTGTCATGCAAAAAAATCAAGGTTCTCTTGCTTTTTTTGCTCGCTTATTCGTACCTTTGCAGGCGGAAAAGGTAAAAAGATTGGATCAACTGTAGATTAAAAGGACAAAAAGCTATGAAAGTAATGGCATCTGCCTGGGAGGAGGTGAAGGCTCCGCTGAGCGAGGGGCTGACTCCGCAGGAGAGAAGTGACAAGACCGCTGAGCTGTCGGAGCTGGTGACGAAGGTGGCGACATACGTCATCTGCCGTACGCTAGTGGACTATGGTGAGCTGCTGGAGGACGAGCGGACGTCGATAGCCCATGCCTTCCTGCAGCGCGTGACATCGACACACATGTGTAACCACCAGCTGACAGCTGAGGGGCTGGTGTACCAATACCAGGACAAGACTTTCGTGCTGCAGGAGGCGTACAAGACGATGACGCTGACGAGGTCGGTATACGAGCACCTGGTGATGTTCTACTTCCTGTTTGAGCACCCTAGGACGGAGGAGGAGCGCGAGGAGGTATGGAGATACTGGAAGCGTACGGGACAGATCATGCTGAAGGAGGAGGAGGGTGAGAGGAAGCTGACGTACAGCCAGGCGTGGAAATACCTGTTTGAGAACGAGGACCTGTCGCTGCTGTACCGCCACCTGAGCATGCACTGCCACCCGGTATACAAAGGCTTGCAGCAATACCAGAACCAGTCGCCATCCGAGGAGGGTGACGACTGGGTTCCGCTGTATTTGTCGAGCTGTTTCGTAGCTTATCTGTGCAGGCTGTTCCTGAAGCAGGTTCCCGGTGGCAACACGATTGCCAAGGAGGGTTTCACACGCCGGGAGCAGTCTGTCTTCAACGCGCTGTCACGTGTGCTGACTACTTCGTGATGATGCCTATCTGCGAGGCACGGATGAACTCGATGATGTGACGGATGAAGGGTCCGTCGGGTACCTGTTCCTCTATCTGGTTGACAGCATCGAAGGTGGACGTCTTGCCGTGGAACACCAGGCGATAGGCGTTGGCGATGTGCTTGAGGGTCTTCTCGTCGACACCATGCTGGCGGGCCACCTGCATGTTGACACCACCATACTCTTGCTTGCGGGTACAGATGATGTAGGGGGGTACGTCCTTGGAGAAGGTGGTACCGGCCTGTATCATGCTGCCAGTGCCTACGCGTGTCTTGGCATTCTCGATGACGCTGGACGAGTAGATGACGCCGTCCTCTATCACGCAGTCGCCGGCTATCTTGGTACCGTAGCCGAAGACGCAGCGGTTGCCTACCTTGGTGTCGTGTGAGATGTGGGCGCCTTCCATCAGCACATTGTCGTTGCCGATGACGGTCTGGCCTCCCTTGTGGGTGGCGCGGTTGACGACGACATTCTCGCGGAAGATGTTGTTGTCGCCAATGATGCACTCTGTTTTCTCGCCACGGAATTCGAAGTCCTGCGGCAGGGCAGCAATGACGGTGCCCTGGTGTACCTTATTATTATTGCCCATGCGCGTACCGTTGCAGATACTGACGAAGGGGAAGATGATACAGTTGTCGCCAATGACCACGTCGTCTTCGATGTAGGCGAAGGGGAATATCTTACAGTTGTTGCCAATCTTCGCCTTGGGCGAAATCTCAGCTTTGGGACTTATATCGTTCATGTCTTTCGTATTTTTAGCTTATTACTTGCCGCCACCACCGAGGGCAGTATAGAGGGTGATGACGTTGACCATCTTGTTATAGTCGTCGGTAACCTTCGAGAGCTCTGCGCTGAGCAGCTGCGTCTGGGCGGTGATGACTTCCAGATAGGTGGAGCCTGAGCTCTTGTAGAGGGCCCGTGTGTCCTCGACATTCTTGGTGAGCACCTCGATGCGCTGCTGCTCGATTTTCGAGTTGGCGTCGTAGGCGTTGTAGTTGACGAGGGCGTTAGACACCTCGTTGCCTGCCTTGAGGATGGCGGTCTGCCAGGAGTTGAAGGCCTGCTCGTACTGCAGCTTGCTGACCTTGAGGTTGGCTGTCAGGGCACCACGCATGAAGATGGGCTGTGTGAGTGAGCCGAAGAGGTTGAGGAGCCACTTGCCGGGGTTGAGTGTTCCGCTGGCATTGGTGAAGGCGCCAGAGACACCTACGGTGATGTCAGGATAGAACTTGGAGCGTGCTGTCTGCACATCGTGGAAGCACGAGGCCAGATTCATCTCGGCATTGTGCACGTCGGGGCGGTTCTTGAGCAGCGCCACACCGACGCCTGTAGCGAACTCGGCAGGCAGCGACTGCTGTGCAAGTGTAGAGCGGGGAATCTGCTGTCCGGGCTGTCCGATGAGCAGGCTGAGGGCATTCTCGGTAGCGCGAATCTGGCGACGGAAGTCGTTGGCCTGCGTCTGATTGGACAGGTAGGCAGCCTCAGCGCTCTGCACGCCTGTCGAGCGTACGCGGCCAAGCTGGTACTGCAGCTTCATCATCTCCCACGTCTCCTTGGACATCTCCGACATGGCTGTTACAAGTCGCAGCTGCTCGTCGAGCATCAGCAGGGTGTAGTAGCAGTTGGCAATGCCGCTAATGACCGAGGCGCGGACAGCCATCTGGTAGTCCTTGTAGCCCAGGAGCTTCATCTGTGTGGAGCGTTTCTGTGACAGCACATTGCCAAAGAAGTCGAGAGTCCACGATGCAGACACGGGGAAAGAGTAGGCCCTGGTGACCTGCGAGGGGTCAGTATAGAGTGTCTGGATGTTTCCTATGCTGGAGCCTCCGAGAGTGATGGCAGGCAGGAAGGCCAGCTTGGCAGCCTTCAGCATGGCCTCGTACATCTGTACCGTCAGCGCGGCATTCAGCAGGTCGGAGTTCTTCTCGAGTCCCTGCTCGATGAGGGTCTGCAGCTGGGGGTCGGTGAAGACGGCGCGCCAGGGCAGGTTGCCAAACGATGCCGTATCCTGCTGCGACACAGCCAGCGTGTCGACGTCGGACACTGCGTCACGTATCAGTCCCTTGGTGTTGACGTCAGGACGCTCGTACTTATTATATAAACCGCAGCTGCTCATCAGCAACGTAGCGGCAGCGAATATCAATATTTTCTTCATAGCTTATTACTCCTCTAATTTATAGTCCACGGGACGGTGTGCATACTGGGCTATCTCGGAAGCCACGTCACGATTCTCCTCCTCGTCCTCGAACTTCATGGGTGAGAACTTCTCCTGCAGAGACTGGAAGACGACGAACAGGCCTGGCACAACGATGATCTGGAACAGCGTACCCAGCAGCATGCCACCGACAGCAGCGGCACCCAGCGTCTGGTTACCGTTCTTGCCTACACCGGAGGCGAACATCATAGGCAGCAGACCGATAATCATGGCCAGCGACGTCATCAGGATAGGACGCAGACGGGCTGCGGCACCCAGGATGGCAGACCACGAGATGGCCATACCCGTCTGTCGGCGCTCTAGGGCGAACTGCACTATCAGGATGGCGTTCTTAGCCAGCAGACCTATCAGCATGATGAGCGAAATCTGCATGTAGATGTCGTTGGAGTGGCCGAACATCATGGTGAACAGGAAGCAGCCTGCCAGTCCGAAGGGTACTGACAGCACCACAGCCAGCGGCAGGATGTACGACTCGTACTGTGCCGACAGGATGAGGTAGATAAAGATGAAGCAAAGCAGGAAGATGACAGCTGTGGTATTAGAAGCCTTGGCCTCCTCACGCGTCAGACCTGTATAGTCGTAGCTATAGCCGGTGGGCAGCATGTCGACAGCCACCTCACGAGCGGCATTCAACGCCTCACCCGTAGAATAGCCGTCAGCAACAGTAGCCGTCACGGTAATGGAGGTGAACAGGTTGAAGCGGCTGATGTTCGTAGGACCATAGACACGCTCCAGACGGCAGAACTCCTGAGCGGGGGCCATACCACCTGGCGTACGTACGTAGACGCTGTTGAGCGACTCTGGTGTCATACGTGTCTCGGGCGAGCCCTGGACCATCACACGGTACAGCTTACCATAGCTGTTGAAGTTTGAGGCGTACAGTCCGCCATAGTAGCCCTGCAGGGTTGTCAGCACCGTAGTTGGCGAGATGCCTGCCTGCTTACACTTAGCCACATCGATATGTACCATATATTGTGGGTAGTTGGGGTTGTAGGATGTCATAGCCATCTGTACCTCGGGGCGCTTGTTCAGCTCTGCCAGATAGTCCTTGACGATGCCGAAGAACTTGTTCAGGTCACCACCCGTACGGTCCTGCATCACCATCGACACACCATTGTTAGCTGAGAAACCAGGAATCATTGGTGGTGCAAAGGCCAGGATCTGAGCGTCCTTGATGTGGGCCGTCTTGATGTAGATTTGTGCCAGGACACCACTTGACTCATAGGGATTGAGGAAGAAACGGTAGATGCCATCGCCCTGCCAGAGTCCGCTGAGCTTCCACCAGAAACCTTTCTGACGTTCCTCAAAGGGTTTCAGCTTGATAATGAAGGTAGCCTGGTCGGAACCGGCACCAGCAATGAAGTTGTATCCCTGAATCTGCTCACGGTTCTGGATGGCGGGGTCGGCAGCCAGGATGGAGTCAACCTGGGCAACCACCTCCTTTGTACGGGCCTCTGAGGTAGCAGGAGGCATAGAGATGGTACAGAAGATGGTACCGGTGTCCTCGTCGGGTACCAGACCTGTCTTCGTGAAAGAGAACGTAGCCACCATTGCCACAATGGCCAGCAGGACTGTTATCAGCACAGGAAGGGGCTTGCGCACCAGCTTCTCGACATTTCCCTTGTATTTAGCCAGCACCTTGTCGTAGGCTACATTGAACGAGGCGTGGAATCGGTCTACCAAGGACATCTTCTTGTGGCCCTCCTTGTCGTGGGGCTTCAGGAAGATGGCACAAAGGGCCGGTGACAGCGTTAGGGCGTTCAGTGCCGAGATAAAGATGCTGACAGCCATCGTTACACCAAACTCGCGATAGAACGTTCCCGAGGTACCACCAATAAACGATACGGGGATGAACACCGAAGCCATGACCAGCGTAATGGAGATGATAGCACCCGAGATCTCGTTCATGGCGTCGATAGAGGCTGTCAGCGGCGACTTGTAACCCTGGTCAAGTTTGGCGTGTACGGCCTCCACCACCACAATGGCATCGTCCACCACAATGGCAATAGCCAACAGCAGGGCCGACAGCGTCAGCAGGTTGATGGAGAATCCGAAGATGCTGAGGAAGAAGAAGGTACCCACCAGGGACACAGGGACGGCAATCAGCGGGATGAGCGTAGAGCGCCAGTCCTGCAGGAAGATGTAAATCACGATAAACACTAGCACCAGCGTAAAGAAGAGGGTGAAGACCACCTCCTCGATAGCTGCATACAGGAACTCCGTGACGTCGTAGTTGATCTTGACCACCATGCCTGGGGGCATCAGCTCTTTCTGTGCCTCCAGCTCGGCCTTCACCTGCTTGGCAATCTCGTTGGCATTAGAGCCTGCCACCTGCTGTACCATTGTCATGATAGAGGGCAGGCCGTTGTTGTGCATCGACACCGCATAGCCTTCGCCACCCAGCTCAATCTTAGCCAGATCCTTCAGCTTGAGCGTCTGGCCATTGGCATCGTTCTTGATAATGATATTGCCAAACTCCTCAGCCGATTTGAAACGACCTGTATAGCGCATGGCATACTCATAGGCCACCTTGCTCTGCTCACCGAAGTTACCTGGCGCAGCCTCGATGTTCTGCTCTGCCAGGGCGCTGGAGATATCGCTGGGCATCAAGTCATGCTGCTTCAGCACGTCGGGCTTCAGCCATATACGCATGGCATAGGTCTTCGAGCTGAAGCTTGATGCATCGCCCACACCCTCGATACGCTTCAAGGCAGGGATGAGGTTGATGGCGTTATAGTTGGTCAGGAATTCATCATCGTAGCGACCGTCAGAGGTCAGCGAATACATGATAACCTGTGACGACTGGCGCTTGACGACACGCACACCAATCTGGTTAACCTCAGAAGGAAGCAGGGCTGCAGCCTGCGAGACACGGTTCTGCACATTCACCGCACACATGTCAGGGTTGACTCCCTGACGGAATACCACGCTGATCATAGCCGATCCTGATGATGCGGTAGAGCTGATGTAGTCCATGCCCTCCACACCGTTGATGCTCTCCTCGAGCGGTGTGATGACAGCATTCTTCACCGTCTCGGCATCGGCACCAGGATAGCTGGTAATGACCATAATGTTAGGCGGTGCAATATTGGGGTACTGCTCAATAGGCAGCGACACCAGTCCGATAAAACCCAGCAAGACGGTGAGGATAGAGATCACCGTCGACAGTACCGGGCGTTTGATAAATGTTGTAAAAGTCATGAGAATTTACTATTTGACAATTTACTATTTACTATTTCTATTTATTTCTTCATCGCTCCGACAATGTCGCCAGCGCTCATGGCCTTGGCCTGCTCGTCAATCTTCTGCTGATAGCGGTCGGGGGTGATGGGAACAATCTCCATGCCGTCAGAGAGCTTGGTGATGCCGTTGGTGATGTACTTGTCGCCCGTCTTCAGACCCTCGGTAACGATGTAGTTGTTGCCGTCGTTCTGCGGGTCGACCTTGATCTCGGTGTACTTCACCTTGTTGTCCTTGTCCAGAGTATAGACGAACTTCTTGTTCTGCACCTCAGAGACACAAGCCTGGGGGATGATGATGGCATTGGTATTCATGCGTGGGATGATGATGTTGCCAGAGCCACCACTCTTCAGCTGCTTCTCGGCGTTGGGGAATGAGGCAATGAGCTGGACGGAACCGGTAGTGGCATCGATGACACCACTCATCTTGGTCACCTTGCCCTCGTGGGCATAGATACTGCCGTCAGTAAGCTGCAGCTTCACATCGGGAAGACTGCTCAGACCTTGCTGGGAAATGAACATGGCCTCTTTCTCTGATACGGAGAAGTAAACCTCCATAGACGAGATGTTGCTTACCGTGGTCAGCGAGTTGGAAGCACTTACCAGGGCTCCTTTCTTATAGGGCAGCGTACCAACGACACCTGCCGCAGGGCTCTTGACATAGCAGAAACTCAACATCTCCTTGGCATTGGCCAGTGATGCCTGAGCCTGAGCCAGCTGAGCCTTGGCGCTCTCAAAAGAATTCTGCGAGGTCTGCATCTCGTAGTCACCAATTACCTTGTTGGCGTGCAGCTGCTGAGCATTCTCGTAGGTCAGCTTGGCGGTGTTCACCTGCTGCTGGGCTGTATTCACGGAAGCCTGAGCCTGGCGTACCTGGGCCTGATAGGTCTCGTTGTCGATGACAAACAGGGTCTGACCGGCGCTTACCGTCTGGCCTTCCTTCACGTTAATCTGGACCAGAAATCCCTGTACCTTGGGACGGATCTCCACATCCTGTACGCCCTTGATGGTAGCAGGATAGGTGGTTTGCATGTCGGCACTCGAGGTACCTACCGTAACTACGGGGAACTCGTTGTCACCGAAAGTGGGACGGCCGCCGCCGCCACCACAAGAAACCAGTGTTGCAGCCAATGCCGCAATCATCATTACTTTTTTCATATTCTTTACCTAATTAAATTATTATATGCATATCATCTCTCTCGAAAACTCAAAACAACTATTTTGGTTTTCAGCCTGCAAAGGTACGAAAAAAGAAGCATACCTATATAATAGGTACGCTATATTTAACAAAGTTTACATGCTATTATGATGCTTTTTAGGGTGTAAGTCCCATTTGGCGGGCTTTTTCCATTAGCAGCTGCATGAGGGGCTCGCGCTCGTTTTCCACCCGATTGTCGAGTACGGCGTCCTTCAGGTATTGCTTCAGCTCACCCACCTCGCGAGAGGGTTTCAGATGGAACAGCTCCATGATCTCGTTGCCGTCAATGACAGGTTGCAGCAGGCGTTTGTAGTCTTTTTCCTTCAGGTCGGTCAGCTTTTCACGGACCATGCGGAAATTCTCCAGGAACATCTTCTTCTTAACTTCGTTCTTCGAGGTAATATCGGCCTCGCAAAGCTGCATCAGGTCGTCGATGTCGTCGCCGGCATCATTCAGCAGGCGGCGGACAGCAGAGTCAGTCACCTCACTGTCAGCAATGACCTGCGGACGCATGTGCAGGTCGACAAGCTTCTGCACATACTTCATCTCGGCTCCCATGGGCAGCTTCAGCCTGCGGAAGATGCCCGGCACCATCTTGGCACCTATAATATTATGGTTGTGGAGGTCCATCCCGTCCCGGGTTCCCAGCGCTTCGACCTCGTCTTGCCAATGTCGTGCAACAGGGCACCCCAGCGAAGCCACAGCTGGTTGTCGGTGGCAGGCTGTGGACTGTGGGCTACATTCTCCACCACCTCCAGCGTATGGTAAAAATTATTCTTATGTGCACGCCCGTCACGCTTCTCCACGATATCCAGGGCTGCCAGCTCAGGCAGGATGATTTGCAGTAAACCAGAGCGTTGCAGGTATTCAAAGCCTATGCTGGGATGTGGAGCCATCATGATTTTGTTCAGCTCTACCTCGATACGCTCTCCACTGACTATCTCTATACGGTCTGCCATACGCTGGAGAGCTGTAAAAGTTTCTTCCTCTATCTCGAAATTCAGCTGGGTGGCGAAACGGATGCAGCGCATCATGCGTAGCGGGTCGTCGCTAAACGTAATGGATGGATCCAACGGGGTGGCAATGATGCCATCCTCCAGGTCGGCAATACCATTGAAGGGGTCTACCAGCTGCCCAAAGCGTTCCTTGTTCAGGCAGATGGCCATAGCATTGATGGTAAAGTCGCGGCGGTTTTGGTCGTCTTCCAGCGTACCATCCTCCACCACAGGCTTTCGTGAGTCGTGGCTATAGCTCTCCCTGCGGGCACCCACGAACTCTACTTCCTGCTGCCCATACTTTACCTGTGCCGTGCCAAAATTCTTAAACACGCTCAGATGGGCCTTCCTGCCCAGAAGCTGCTTCAGACCCTTGGCCACCTCAATACCACTGCCTACTACCACTACATCGATATCGTCAGAAGGGCGCTCCAGGAAGATATCACGCACATAGCCTCCCACCACATAACACTCCAGTCCCAGCCCATCGGCTACGGCTGAAATCTGATGGAAGATTTCCTTGTCCAATATCTTCGCTAACGCTTCATCTGAATACAATTTCATAGGTTACTTCTCTTTTGCGGGTGCAAAATTACGAAAAGTCGAGAGCAAAACAAAGAATTTCTTTGGTTATTTCGCAAGAAATATGTAATTTTGCACGCGATTATGGCTAATAATGAAGCAAAAACCAACCAGCAGTTCGAACAAGTGATCAGCGAAAGCCGTTCCTTGTTCGAGAAGAAGCTCCATGATTACGGAGCCTCTTGGCGCATTCTGCGTCCCCAGTCGCTGACAGACCAGCTGTTTATCAAAGCCAAGCGCATCCGCTCGCTGGAAATCAAGAAAGAATCGCTTGTCGGTGAAGGCATACGTCCGGAGTTCATAGCCCTTATAAACTATGGTATTATAGGTCTTATCCAGATTTACAACGGTTTTGCCGACACGGTAGACATCAGCAACGACAAAGCCATGACACTCTACGACCAGTATGCCCGCGAAGCCCTGGAACTGATGAAGCGCAAGAATCACGACTACGACGAAGCGTGGCGAGGCATGCGCGTCAGCAGCTATACGGACTTCATCCTGACCAAGATAGAGCGCATCAAAGAGATAGAGAACTTAGGCGGCGACACCCTTGTCAGCGAGGGCATCGACGCTAACTATATGGACATCATCAACTACGCCGTATTCGGGGCTATCAAGCTGAGCGAAGCGTGAGAAAAGTAGTTGTAAATATAGCCCGTGTCGTTCTGGCAGTGGTCCTGATACTCTCAGGATTCGTGAAGGCCGTCGACCCATTAGGCACCCAATATAAGATAGCCGACTATCTGGGGGCTCTCCACCTGGCTCAGTACATTCCTGACGCTATGATGCTTGGAGCCTCTGTCCTGCTTTCGGCTTTTGAGTTCATGCTGGGCACACTGCTGTTGCTGGCAATCAGGAGACGCACAGTGTCGTTGCTCACGCTGCTGCTCTTCCTCGTCATGACACCGCTAACGCTGTGGCTGGCATTGGCCAATCCCGTCAGCGACTGCGGATGTTTTGGCGATGCTTTGGTGCTTACCAACTGGCAGACATTCTGGAAAAATGTCGTCCTGTTGGCACTGGCGCTGATAGTATGGCGCTATCCATTGCAGATGGTACGCTTCGTATCGCAGAGCAACCAGTGGATTGTCATCAACTACACGGCAATATTCATCTTAGTCGTTTCAGGATGGTCGCTCTACGACCTACCCTACTTCGACTTCCGCCCCTACCACATCGGGGCAAACATACGGCAGGGGATGGAGATTCCCGACGATGCCGAGCAGCCACAGTTCGAGACAACGTTCATTCTGGAGAAAGACGGACAGCGCCAGGAGTTTACCACCGACAACTATCCCGACTCCACCTGGACATTCATCGACTCCAAGACCGTACAGCTCAGCGAGGGCTATGTGCCTCCCATACACGATTTCTCGATAACACGGGTAAGTGACGGTGAGGACATTACAGACTCGCTGCTCAACGTGCCAGGTTACGTATTCCTGCTAGTATCGCCACAGCTGCGCTTTGCCGACGACAGCCAGCTCGATCTGATCAACCAGATATACGAGTATGCTGAGGACAATGGCTATCCGTTCTATGGGCTGACAGCAAGTGGCGACAAGGATATTGAGCACTGGCAGGAGCGTACGGGAGCCGAATACCCGTTCTGTCAGACAGACGAGACGACGCTGAAGACCGTCATCCGCAGCAATCCCGGACTGCTGCTGCTCAAGAACGGAACAGTTATCCGTAAGTGGAGCCACAATCGTCTCCCGGATGAATATGCGCTGACAGCCCCTTTGGAGAAGCTGGAGACGGGACAAATTCCCGAGGACTCCGTGCCAGGCAAGATACTGGTCATCCTCCTATGGTACGTGCTGCCTTTGGCACTGCTGGTACTTGGAGACCGCTGGTGGGCCTGGTCGCGATGGATTAAGAGAAAAGAAGAATCAAACATCATATTTCAACATTTAACAAAACGTAATAACAACATGAGAAAGAAAATCGTAGCAGGCAACTGGAAGATGAACCTGAACCTGCAAGAGGGCATTGCCCTGGCCAAGGAACTGAATGACGCACTGAAGGCTGACAAGCCCAACTGCGACGTCGTTATCTGCACACCGTTTATCCACCTGGCTTCTGTAGCCAACGTTCTGGAAGGCAGCGTTATCGGTCTTGGTGCCGAGAACTGCGCTGACAAGGAGAAGGGTGCTTTCACCGGTGAGGTAAGTGCCGAGATGGTCAAGTCAACAGGTGCCCAGTATGTCATCCTCGGTCACTCTGAGCGTCGTGAGTATTACAAGGAGACTCCTGAGATCCTGAAGGAGAAGGTGCTGCTCGCCCTGAAGAATGGCCTGAAGGTTATCTTCTGCATCGGTGAGACACTGGCAGAGCGCGAGGCTAACAAGCAGAACGAAGTGGTAAAGGCAGAGCTGGAGGGTTCAGTATTCAACCTCAGCGAGGCTGACTTCAAGAACATCATCATTGCCTACGAGCCCATCTGGGCCATCGGTACCGGTAAGACCGCTACCGCAGAGCAGGCTGAGGAGATTCACGCCTACATCCGTTCTATCGTAGCAGAGAAATATGGCGAGGCTGTTGCCGACGACACCAGCATCCTGTATGGTGGTTCTTGCAAGGCCAGCAATGCTCCCGAGCTGTTCGCTAAGCCCGACATCGACGGTGGTCTCATCGGCGGTGCTTCGCTGAAGTGCTCAGACTTCAAGGGTATCATTGACGCCTGGAAATAAGAAAAAATGAAAATGATGAGTGATAAACGATAAGTGATAAGTTAAGATGAAGACTCGGACATTTCATGGAGACAATGTGTGGAAAGTGGTAGCGATACTCATCACTTACCACTTATCACTCATCATTTCTCCTGCACAAACCTTTACCCAGCGCATCCAGCAGCCTGCTGCCGGACAAGGAACGGTTACCATACACCAGAACACGGACATCGACCAGCTGGTAAACAATGCCCAACTGGCACCGATGCGTTCTGCCACGACAACGTTAACACCGGGCACCAAGCCTGACACAAACGATGCAACAGCGTATGCCACCACGGCGAATACTGCCACGGCGAATACTGCCAATCCGGCTACCGCCACCACATCGTCAGACACAGCAGAGCCTATCGACGCACCTGTGGATTACACCAAGAAAATCATGCGAGGGGGTGTAAAGATCAACGGTTACCGTGTGCAGGCCTTCGCAGGAGGAAACTCCCGCAAAGACCGCCTGAAAGCTGAGCAGATAGGCAACAAGATTAAGGCCAACTACCCCAACGAGCCCGTCTACGTGCATTTCTATACTCCGCGCTGGATATGTCGTATAGGCAACTATCGTACCTACGAGGAGGCCCACCAGATGCTGGTCAGCGTACGCAAGCTCGGCTACACGCAAGCCACTATTGTTAAAGGAAAAATAACGGTACAATACTAATGCAGTCAAAAGAGACAAACATCCATGATTGCGCGTCACACGCTGACCCGCAGGTCAGAGAAGGGCTTGACGAGCTCGCTGAGCACTATCACCGCATTCTCCAACTGTTAGGCGAGAACCCTACCCGTGAAGGTCTGCTGAAGACCCCTTTGCGAGTGGCCAAAGCCATGAAGTTCCTCACACAGGGTTACGAGCAAGATGCCCATCAGGTGCTCCAGCAGGCTCTGTTCAAGGAAGCATACTCGCAGATGGTCATCGTCAAAGATATCGACTTCTTCTCTCTTTGCGAACACCACATGCTACCCTTCTACGGCAAGGCCCACGTGGCTTACATCCCCAACGGCTACATCACTGGCCTTAGCAAGATTGCACGTGTGGTTGACATCTACGCCCACCGTCTGCAGGTACAGGAGCGCATGACGCTTCAAATCAAGGAGTGCATAGAGCAAACCCTCCATCCTCTCGGTGTCATGGTGGTCATCGAGGCACGCCACATGTGTATGCAGATGCGTGGTGTCGAAAAACAAAATAGCATTACCACCACCAGTGAGTTCAGTGGAGCCTTCGACCAGGCCAAGACCCGACAGGAGTTCATGAACCTGCTCCACCACAACGCATAGCATCCAGCCATGCTAACCATAATAATGAATTAACAATAAAAACTACAATATGGAACAGTTTAACAGTGCTACTTACAAGAAGCAAACCGCATTTCAAGAATTTACCCATAGCTGTCTGGGAAAAATCATCATCCTCTTGGTGATAGTGTGTTTCTTACTATTCATTGCTGCCATTACGCGTCCTAGCGAGAGCATGATACGCTGGCAGATGGAAGACAATATCCATGAGTGTATACAGGGAAGCGACAGCATCCAAAGCGATGTCATCGACGACTACGTAAGCAACATCGGCCGCATCATTACCCATGCTGACACGGCACAGACCAACCGTGACCTGTGGCAAACCTACCAGCAGTTGAACAATCTGAAGGTTTACAACCATACCTTCTACCGCACAGCGTACATCGTCAACAACCTGCATCCAGAGGGTATCCGTGTAGGGCTTGGAATCTTTGGCATCGTCATCCCCACTGTCAAGTATACCGACCTGCTGATGAACACCGGTGCCGTGCGTGGAGACTATGGCAAGCGACTCATCCGCGACGTTGTTGTTCCTGACAAAGACTTGGGCGAGAATCCTAACGTACAGCCTTATCACTACCAAGGCAACCCTGACGACTAAAGGTCAGGGGGCCTTTTAACCGAGGCGCCAATGGGAAAGAAAAGTATTAAAAACAGCTCAAAAAGGCACTTAATGACCTTTTGGGGCTGTTTTTTAACACTTATATCAAACCCCAAGAACAATGGCGGGGTCAATATTAAGTTTCCGGCTGATTTCTCTTCCTGTTTTCAGTGACGGCTCACCCTTGCCGGTGATAATCTCACTCATACGGGCTGTGCTCAACCCCAGCATTTCGGCAAGTTTCGTTTGTGTCAGTCCCATCTCATACATACGGAGTTTGATAGTCTCCACCAGCGTAGGAGCTGCAATAGGATAATGCTCTTCCTCATAGTCTGCCACAAGGTCGGAAATCAAATCCAGCTCCAGCATGTTCTTGTCATCGGCAGACGTATCGTTGCCGACAATCTTCAGAAGTTCATTTATACGGTCGCAAGCCGCCTTGTACTGCTGCTCTGTCTTTATCTGTACCATAACCTATATGTTTTTAATATCCTTAATCTTGTCATACTCTTCATGCGTGCCGACAAACCGCATATAGACCTTTTTGTTGATGAAAATCACCACGGCCACTATCCGATAGTTGTTGCCTTTGATGTCGAACACATAGCGGTCGTTGCCGACATAGTCTACTGTGTTGAACGTCTGCTTGATGTCTGCAAAGTTCGTCCAGTTGGCCTTAGTAGTCCTCTTATACCAGTCGCGGAGAGCCACGTCTGCATCAGCATGCTTGGCTATAAAGTCCCGTATCATGGAAAATGAAATTACTCGCATATTCTGAATTTTGGGGCAAAGATATATATAATATTCGGTAAAACCAAATAATTTTCGGAAAATTTTAATTTTTGATCAATTAGACAATCATCGATTGTGCAATTGAGTAATCCGATAAAGCTGTTAATCCACGAATAGAAGGGCCATTTCTCTTATCTATGAAAACACGTTTAATAATAAAAAGACAAAGGATAAAGGGCTTGTCCACCTTTACAAAAGGGTTTACTCAGGTTTACACAAAAGAGATGTTGTGCAAATGTTGTGCAAATTTGGGTATTAAAAAAAGTTAACAGCCTAATAATCAGACTGTTAACTTTCGCGTTTGTCGGGATTACTGGACTATCAAAATGATGATTAAAGGAAATTAAAGATGATTTAAGTTGTATACTTTGTACTGATTTTCAATAACTTACGCAAACACATCAGCAACATTAATAACCTTAAAGAACGTTAAATTCCCGTTATCACGGGAAAATTACGGGAAAAATATTTGTATTCCCGTGGCATTATTCTTACCTTTGTAGCCAGAATCCAATGTGTCAATATTTTAAAGTTCGCTTTTTATATTTGCCGCAAAGGTACACAATTAAGTTGAGAACAACAAATATAAATCGATATTTCATATGGAAGAAATCGAAAAATTTGCATCCCCACAAGACACACAGTCATTGATGGAAGACCTGCGCCAGATAATCAATCAGGCTCGTGGTCATGTAGCTGCTACAGCTAACTACGAGCTGACTATGATGTACTGGCATATTGGTGAGCGCATTAACAGAGATGTACTTGGGAGCCAGCGTGCGGAGTATGGAAAGCAGATTGTCGCGCAAGTGGCGCGACAATTGCAAAAGGAGTACGGAAAGAAAGGATTTGATGACAAAAGTATCAGAAGAATGATGCAGTTTGCGAATCTTTTCGCTGACGAACAAATTGTTGCGCAGGCTGCGCGACAATTATCATGGTCTCATTTTATTGAGGTTCTTCCGCTCAAGGATGATCTTCAACGCGAATTCTATATCACTATGGCAGTATCTGGAAGATGGGGAAGAAATCGCTTACGTAAGGAAATAGATGGTATGCTTTATGAGCGTACTGCCATCAGTGGCAAGCCTGACGAATTTATCAAGAAGGAGTTATCGAGCTTGCGCGACGATAATGTGATATCACCAGACTTGGTATTTAAGAGCCCATACTTTTTGGAGTTCACTGGACTGAAGGGCATGTATAGCGAAAAGAGTCTGGAAGATAGTCTTATCGCCCATTTGGAGCAGTTTATTATAGAACTGGGGAATGGATTCTGTTTCGTTGCCAGGCAGAAGCGGATGATCATTGACGGAGAGGACTTCTATCTCGATCTGCTGTTTTTTCACCGCCGCCTACACCGCCTAATTGCCATTGACCTGAAATTAGACCGCTTCAAGGCACAGTACAAAGGACAAATGGAACTTTACCTTCGGTGGTTGGAACAAAATGAAATGGAACCAGGCGAAGAAACTCCTCTGGGCCTGCTGCTATGTACAGAAGGCAGTGAAGAGCAAATAGAACTGCTGCAGCTTGACAAAGCAGGAATCAAGGTGGCACAATACCTGACTGAACTGCCCCCGCGTCATGTTCTGATGCAGCAGATCCAAAAGTCGCTGGAAGCGGCAAAGGCCAAATTTGGAAACGTCATTGATGAGGAAGCTTAATTGTCACCAGTTATGGCACAGGTAGAACTACGAATATCAAGTAAGATACAGAAGGTGACAGGAAGGAGCGAGATTATGATACGGTTCTTCCAAGGTAATACATTTGACCTCTACGCCAAGAGTGAGGTATTTGTTAGCCCAGAGTATTTCGAGTATTATATAAACCGGGAGAAAACAGAAAAGGCTGGTGTTAAGATTCCTGGCAACATCATAACCGCCTCTGTTGAGAAAGCGGAAAAGCATAGATATGCGTTACGCAAAAGCGGTACTATTGTTTTTAAGCAGCGGTTAGAGACTCCAGAGTTTAAATTCCACCGTGAGCAGGCTGAGCGTTTGGAAAGACTGAAGAACCACATTCTTGATTGCTATGGGACAGCAGATAAAAGCAATATGACAAGCGACTGGCTAAAAGAAGTGGTAGACATGTTCAACCATCCAGAAAAGTATGCTGCAAAAAGCGAGACAAGCAAATCATTTCCCGAACTCGTTGAACTATACATTAATCGCCGTCAGTTAGCTCCATCGCATTACAAAGACTTTTATGTTCTGGCACGTACCATTGCCAGATATGAAGGATTTGTCAGGGCTACAGAACCTGCGAAAAAGACGTTTACGTTCTCGATTGATACAGTTACCCGTAACGACATTGAAAATCTGGCCGACTATTTGCGTCATGAGAAAGCCCTTTCTGACCAGTACCCCAACCTCTTTGCAAAACTGATAGAAGATTACCCCGCATCCCTTAAGAAAAGACGCAACAAAGTGGAGTCTCGTGGCGAGAACACCGTCATCAAGATGCTTTCCAGACTTAAATCCATTTTTCGCTTCTCCGTAGAAGAGGGCTTCACCACCAATCGCCCCTTTGATGGATTTAAGATTGGCACCGCCATTGTGGGTACACCTATTTATATTACTATAGAAGAAAGGAACAAGATTGCAGACTTTGACCTTGAAAAGAAGTGGCCGGAGATGGACGAACAGTTTCGTAAAGACTGTAGGATGCCTATCCAGACCATTATTACATGCCGCGACGTTTTCATTTTTCAATGTTTCATTGGTTGCCGTGTTGGCGACTTGATAAAACTGACTCCGCAACATATAGAAAACGGGGTACTGACATATACACCGCATAAGACAAAGGAGGGCAAGGAGGCCATGCAAGCCCGTGTTCCCCTTCACCCCAAGGCTCAAGAGCTTGTCAAGAAGTACGCGGGACTCGACGAGGAGGGAAGGTTGTTTCCATTTATAACGCCCCAAAAATACAATGACGCTATCAAAGCCATCTTTACCATGGTAGGGATAACCAGGAATGTGGAAGTACGCAATCCTCAGACCCGCGAGTATGAAATACATCCCATCAACGAAATTGCATCAAGCCATCTGGCCCGTCGTACTTTCATAGGTAATGCCTATTTCAAGGTCACCGATCCAAACCTTATCGGAAAGATGTCCGGTCATGTAGAAGGTTCTAAAGCGTTTAAGCGATACCGAAACATTGAGGACGAGACTCTTAAGAATGTCATAGACCTTATAGGCTAAAGGTTCTGTTAGTCCTTATCTGTTTTTTTGGATGAGTCAGTCTGATCTGATTCATCCAAAAACTTTTTAATATTAGCATCCAAAAAGAAGAATGACGCCATGTTCATTACGTCTACTCCTTCTTTCTTAACCAGGCTATCCCAGTTTTCAATAGAAACTCCATTGTCCTCCTTGAATTTCTGCATCTTGGAATAAACGTCTTTCAGGTAGTCTCTTAGTCGGGCATTCTCTGCAACAAGTTCTTCGTTACGCTTCATAATGGATGCCCATCCATCAATACTTCTATTTTCTGTATGAGAGGAGTATTGATAGAAGTCCTGAAAGAAATTATAATTAAGCAGGCGGGAAATCTTCAAAAGTTTTTGGGCATCAAAGGAGTCTTTCTTGATAAGCCGACTTACCTCTGCAGGGGTTACTTCAAAAATGGCGGCAAACTGCGTCTGGGTCATCTTTAACTCTTTCAACCTTGACTCAATGCTGTTGCCAACCTGCGCATGAATCAGAACATAAGCTTTTCCCTCCTCTGTGTCACCGGAAATGTCTGCAAAAAAGTTGTGCTTTAGCTTTTCGCTTATTTCCAATATTAAATTGGTGTCCATACTTTCACGTTTGAGCAACCTATTAACATTAGGGGTAGCCATACCGAGTTCTCTTGCCAGATGTGCCTGGGGAATATTGTTCCTTTTCAGATAACTGATAATAAGGTTCCCGACATGAAAATCAGCTAAAGTCACCTTTTTGTTGTCCATTTTTGTTAAAAATTACTAATATTGATAATTTCTATTATCATTTTGCTTGATATTTTAATAGATATGATTATCTTTGCACTCGATAAGCGGAAATAGTTCCGTGGCGGCGGGTGCTCAAATCATTATCATCGGCTGCAAAATTACAAAAAATTGATAACATAACAAAATATTTAAATAAAAAAGATATGAATAATTATCAAAATCGTCAAAATGAGACACCAAATGCGAACTGCATGGATGTCAATTTCGAGCAGAAGCTGCTGGCAAGCCAGTTGGTTTCGGAGGTGCATAGAAGCACAGGTCATGTATCCTTTACTTTTACGGATGCTGGGGTATTAGCCTTTGCTAAGGCCATGCAACTTGCAGCATTGGAGGAACACCCAGCATCAGAAAGTGTAACTGACAATCTGTTCCCCGACAGCAACGGTTCTCTTATCTCCAAGAAGGATGCCATGCTGGGGTTCAATGTGAGTCATACCACGCTGTGGAAGTGGCAGAAGTCTGGTTACCTTACTCCCGTGAAGGTCGGTAAGCGTATTTACTATCGTCGTGAGGACATCATGAGTTTGACCCAGAAATAAACATATTCAGAGGATATGAACTATATTAAGCAAGACATCATCGAAAAAATCTACGATGCAGCAGACATCGTTGAGGTTGTCGGTGAGTTCGTTGATCTGAAGAAGTCTGGGGTGAACTACAAGGGATTATGCCCCTTCCATCAAGACCACACTCCATCACTGTCGGTTTCACCGTCACGCCAAATCTTCAAGTGTTTTACTTGTGGCGAGGGCGGCAATGCCGTTACCTTCCTGATGAAGCATGAAAAGATGACCTACCCGGAGGCATTGCGATGGCTGGCAAAGAAGTACAGCATAGACATTCAGGAGTGCGAACTGACTGAAGAGCAAGAAGCACTGATGAAGAAGCGAGACAGTCTTTTCGCCAACATGACTATAATCGAGGACTACTATCATAAAGAGTTCATGAAGAGCGAGAAGGCTCAGCAGTATGCCTATGGCCGTTGGGACAAAGAATATTGCGACCTTATCCGAATTGGTTATGCGCCGGGCTACTCACGGAACCTCGACAAACTGGGCATCACCCAGGACATGCTGAAAGAACTGGGACTATGCGACCGAAACGGCAACGACCTGTTCCGCGAGCGTATCACCATCAGTATCCGCGACCGCTTCGGAAGGATCATCGGCTTCACGTGTCGGAACTTCGATGGCAGCAATCCTAAGTATCTGAATAACGCTGACAGCGACATCTTCCATAAAGGCGAGGTGCTGTTTGGCATTGATGCCGCGTGGAAGGAGGTCATTCGTACCCAGACAGCCTATCTGGTAGAGGGTGCTCCAGACTGTATGCGTTTACAGTCTATTGGCGTGACGAATACTGTGGCTTGTCTGGGGTCTGCATGGAATGAAAAGCATTTCCAAACATTGAGCAAGGCTGCTACAAAGGTATGTTTCATCCCCGACTCAGATGTTATCAAGCCCTGCGAGAGACTACCTCACGGCATCAAGGTTGTTACCGATGCCGGGAGATTGGCTTTCAAGAATGGACTGGCTGTGTACGTCAAAGAGATTCCTGCTGGTGATGGTAAGCGCGATGCTGACTCTTACTTTCAAAGCAAGGAGCTCTTTGACAACACACCTGAGCAGGACTTTATACTATGGTATGCCGAAAAGCTATTTGCATCCAGCTCTTCCGTTGATGACCAGACAATAGCCTTGCATACTGTGGTCAACATATTAACAGGCATAGGCAATTCTACCAAAGTCGATTTTTATATCGACCAATTGAAGAAGCATACCGGTGGACAGAAGAAGCCGTGGAACAATGCCATGAAGCAGTCGAAGGTCAATGCAAAAACAGATAAGCGTAGGAATCCAATTGTCACGAACACTGCCGACAGCAGGGAGTTCGGCTTTACTATCAGGGATTGTCAGTACTTAATAGAGGACGAGAATGGCATCAGACCGCTGTCGAACTTCATTCTCACACCGATGTTTCATGTCCAAGACCCTACACTGTCAAGACGTATCTTTACTATCGAGAACACCCAGCATGTGAAGAACATCATTGAGCTGCGCTCCGAGGAATTGGTGTCGAACGACAAGTTTGAAGCTAAGGTGGGCGAGATAGGCAACTATGTATGGTCAGGTGGCAAGAGCGACTTAAAGAAGGTGAAGGGTTTCCTCTTCGCCAATATGGACACAGCAATCCTTATCAAGCAACTCGGCTGGCAGCAGCAAGGTTTCTTCGCTTTCGGCAACGGCATCTTCGATGGCGAGCAGTGGCATGAGGCCGACCAATACGGCATCGTCAAACTGCAAGATGTGGGCAATTTCTATCTGCCTTCCCACTCGCTCATCTACCGCCACGACCGGAAGATGTTCCTCTTCGAGCATAACTTCGTCCACCAGGAAGGCTCATCGGTCACGCTTCGTGAAGTAACCGACCAGATGTTCAAGGTATTCGGTGCCAATGGACAAATTGCCTTCATGTTTCTCGTTGCATCATTATTCCACGATATTGTGGCCTATGCGACAGCTCCTGGTTGGTTTCCCATCCTTGATCTCTTCGGACCAATGGGGACGGGCAAAACTGCGCTGGCAGAAATGATAGCGGCATTCTTCACCAAGAAGAAGTCCATCAACATAGATAATGCCACGGTGGCGGCAATGTCTGACGAAGTAGCGGCTGCCGCCAACGCCGTGGTCGTATTCAACGAATACAAGAACGCTCTTGATGACAGCAAAATAGAATTTCTGAAGGGCATTTGGGACTTGATAGGCCGTACCCGCATGTCCATGAACAAGGATGGTCAGAAGGAGATGACGGCAGTGGATTCTGGTGTGATCATTACTGGTCAGGAGATGCCGACGAAAGACCCCGCATTGTTCTCACGGACGATATTTCTCACGTTCTCAAAGTCAAAGTTCAGTGCGGAAGAGACGGAAGAGTTTGACAAAATTGCAGGTCTGAGGAGGAGCGGCTTGACTCATCTAACCATGGAGATAATGAGTCATCGCGACAAGATGGAGCGGGAATACGAGCGTACATTCGACGAGGTCAGCAAGGAAATACTCAAGGAAGTGGGAGATTCTACGGAGCACACCCGCATTGCCAGGAACTGGGCCGTGCCTCTTGCTGCCTATAAGGTGCTGAAAGACAAACTGGATATCAATATCGACTACGCCAGCATTAGCCATTTTGTCATGGATGCCGTGAAGCGTCAGGCTATTTCCTGCAAGACCAGCGACGAGCTGGCATCTTTCTGGAATGTGCTGCAATACCTCTTGTCCGACAAGAAAATCATTGCCGACGGCCATTTCCGCATAGCCCTTACAAAGAACGTGACTTGTCGGAATGGCAAGGAGTACTTATGGGACGAGCCGCACTCTATTCTACTTATCCGTAAGGCCGGTATGATAGAGCGGTATCAAGAGACATGCCGTAAGATTGGCTACAACTTCATCCCGAAGGAGTCCTTGGAGTTCTATATGAAGAACACCAGCTATTACCTGGGCGACAAGAAGTACAGGTTCAAAGAGTTCGACAAGAATGGCTATCCGGTACCCGATCTGAGCAAGCCTAATGGTGACAAGACATTCAAGCAAAAGGAGTTCTCGGAATGGGCCTACTGTTTCGACTACGAAAAGGTCAAGGAGATGTATGACATTGATCTTGAACGAATGCCTGTGGAAGATGAAAGCGATGCAGTGCAGACATCATTGGATATATAGTGGGGAACAATAGGGAACAATGTTACCAACCTTACTATCAGCGAGTTATCTTGTTCCCAGTCTGGGAACAGAATGGAACGACAAGGTACATAAGAAAGGGATAATGCTTACTTCATTTATTGCTCGTTCCCAAGGTGGGAACATGACAAATCATTGTAATGCAGTCATTTAGACTCTTGTTCCCGCGTTCCCCACATAGTATATCACAGTATTTCCAACAGAACATTTTTTAGCAACGAGAGCCGGGGCGCAGTTGCCTCGACTCTCGAAGTTTAGTGAGATCAGAACGTGTAGCCGTTCACGCTGTCCCAATCTGGATCGGCGGTGAGGCGGAAGGTGCCGTCGGAGGTCTGGCCGCTGCCGCCGCTACCGAAAAAACTGCCTGTGTAGCGGGTAATCTGGTTGCGGGTGACAGGAACGTTCTCGAAGACGCGCTCCTTCACAGTGTTGTCGTTGGCATCGAGGGCAGTGACGGTGAGCTTCGTCAATACATCTTCCTCGGTATGAGGCAGGGTGAAGATGTCGAAAGTGGTCACACCGTCAGCAACCGTGCGGATTTCCGTCTGCTTTGAGTTTACACAGCCATAGCCAGCTGATGGCGAGAATGTCGAAGAACCGCCCGTGTAGTAGAACTTGAACTTTGTCACCGTGGACGGGATTTCATCGTCGGTCAGCACCATACGGAACATAGCGACGGCACGGGTCAGCGTGAGGTCGTAGGACTGCATCTCGGAGGTCACAACCAGGTCGCCATCGTAATAAAAGGTGTCGGTCACTTTGTTGTTGGGGAATGTCACCTTTTCCGTCGAGGTGATGGTGGCCGAACCTTCGCCGTTGTGGGCAATGACCACCAATTGGTACGTCCCGGCAGCAAGCGTCATGGCGACAGTGCCAAACGACGCGTCGCCCTCTTTCTGCGCTACGGTCTTGACCTTTGTGCCCTCATCATCGAAGATGGCGATGTTCAGACGTGAGCATAGTTCCGTGATGTCGGTGGCGGCACGGGTAGCCGCACGATTTCCACTATTGCCATACGCCTCCTGCTCATATTGTGTCATGTGCAGGATGACATTTGCCTCATTCTTC
>JAFPEE010000061.1 GCA_017389705.1 Prevotella sp. | reverse complement strand
GTCGCTGACGACGTAGGCTGCGATGTACTTGCCGCCCTGTGGGTAGTCGAAGGCCTGCACCGTGGCATCCTTGATGCCGTCGAACTGTCGGATGACGGCCTCCACCTCTTTCAGCTCGATGCGGAAACCGCGAATCTTCACCTGTCCGTCCTTACGGCCTACGAATTCTATATCGCCGTTTTCGCGATAGCGTACAATGTCGCCTGTACGGTACACGCGCTTGCCATTCCAGTCCACAAATACGCTGGAGGTTCTCTCCGGCAAGTTCAGATAGCCCATGCCCACCTGAGGACCGGCAATGATAAGCTCACCCGAGGCACCCCAAGGCACCTGCTTGCCATAACGATTCACGATGTAGAGCTCCACGCTGTCGTTGGGCTTGCCGATGGGGATATTAGGCTCGTTCTTGTCTACATAGTGGCTGCAGACGTATACGGTGGTCTCCGTAGGACCATAGGCATTCAGCAGTTGGTAGGTCGGTGGGTTCAGGCTCATCAGCTTCTCACCACCGGTTCCCAGCCACTTCAAGCCTGGAATGTCGGGATAGTTAAGAACCATCTGCGTAGCCATCTGCGTGGTCATGAAGCAGTGGGTGATGCCCTCCTTGGTCAGGTACTGGTAGATACCTTCGAGGTCGAAGCGGATGTCGTCCTGTATGATGTAGATGGTGGCACCCGCCCATACGCAGCCCCACAGGTCGAACTGGAAGGCGTCGAAGCCGTAGCCGGCATAGGTGGCATAGCGTGAGTCGGCTCCCAGACCGAGATGTCGGGTGCTGAATTCCTCAAAGATGCGGAAGTTGTCCTCGGTAAGCATCACACCTTTAGGCGTTCCTGTGGTACCACTGGTGTAGAGTATCACCAGCACGCCGTCTTCCTGACAGGCGGCAGCGTCCTGTTTCATGTATTCCAGACGCTCCTCGGGATAGCTGGCGTCAAGTGGCAGCTGGGTGAGTCCGGCCTTGGCAATGGAGATGGGTGCCAGCACCATCTTCTCGTCGCGGGGCACGGAGAATCCGACGACCTTCTCGCCACAGCGTACGGTGTAGGAGGGGTCGATGGTGTCCGTCAGCCTGTCCACCTCAGCATAGGTCAGACGCTTGTTGCCTGCCACCACAAAGATGTCGTTGGGGCGCTCGGCCACATGCTGCTTGAAGCGTTCTATCAGTGTCGGCAGTCCTTCTGCTCCCTTGGGAGTAGGATTCAGGGCGTTGAGCCACGCCTTCTGCTCCTGGGTACTGTATTCCAGCTCGCTGACCTGCTGGGCCGTTGTCATCGAGTGCAGGATGGCGCTATAGCTTGCGGCCAGCTGTTCGATGAAGGCGTCCGAATAGTCGCCACTGCTGTATCCTAACTTGAGCGCGTAGCCCTCAGCCTCCTCAAAGAGTTCGGCACATAGTTTCCAACCGGGTATCGGCTGGCGCAGATCCTTATGCACGGATGTCTTGCCGTCGAGGTGCAGGTCGATGACCTCGCCCAGACGCTTTCCCTGATAGGCAAACAGCACCTGGTTGCTCAGTCCCAAGTCCGACAGGGCGTCAGCATAAGAGTAGTACTGATAGCGCTTCAGTTGCTCCTTCTGTTCCGTCAGCATGCCGAAAAGCTCGCCCAGCGGCATGTCACCCTTCGTCTGCACGAAGACGGGTTGTGTATGTATCATCATCGTGATGGACCCTTCCGTGCGCTGGTCGGTACGGCCCGAGTGTATCGTGCAGTACGACGCCTTGTCCTCTGCACTATAGGTAGCCAGCAGCTGAGCCCAGGCAGCCTGCATGACGGTGCTTTCTTTCGTGTCCCAGCGCTCTACGATGGTGGTCACCTCCTCTTTCGTCACGTTCAGTGGGAAGCAAACCACCCGTGGCACTGGCGTCGCAGCAGCATCCAGCGTCATCTCCGGCATGGGCAGCGAGTCAGTCTCGGCAGCATCGCAGAAGGTGCGGGCATACCACTCCTTGGCTTCGTCCATCAGGGCGCTGTCGGCACGCTGTTGCTCTTCCGCTTCGGCAATGGCTGCACCGTCCATCTGTTCGCCCAGGGCCTTCTCGCCCTTGTAGCAGCGTTCCGTTTCGCGGACAAACACCATGACAGAGTAGCCGTCGGCTACCAGATGGTGGAAGTCCAGATAGAGATAGCTCTCGCCCTTCGCTGTCTGGTAAAGCTCACAGCGATACAGCTTCTTACTCGTCACATCCATGGTGCGGGCAAAGCTGCTTTTCACCTCGTCTATAGAGCCTATCTGGAGCAGTGGTACACACTCATCAATCGCAGGAATGCTGCCACTCTCCATCAGCGGTTGGCCGTCGTTGCCCGTCACGACATGCGAGGCCAGGTAGGGATGCGCACAAAGCGCATCATAGACAGCCTTGCGCAGCCGTTTCATATCGGTACCTTCAGGCAGCGTATAGAGGAAGGGAATCTGGTAATTCTTTGCGTTACCGTCTGTTACCATGCTGGCATAGTATACACCAAGCTGACTCTTGCTGAATGATGATTTCATATGACGTATAGGTTTACTCGAATTCGAAGATGTTGATGAAGCCTGTCAGCTTGAAGACGTTCTTGATGTCATCGTTCACGTTGCGCATGACGACGCGACTGCCGCTGGCCTTGGCGCCCTTCAGAATGCCCAGCAGGATGCGCAGACCGCTGGAAGCGATGTACTCCAGGCCCTGGCACTCAATGATGACGTCCTTGCCGCCCGAGTTGTACAGGGGTTTCAGCACTTCTTCGGCCTCCACCGCCGCAGCGGTATCCATCTCACCTTCCAACGTAGCAATATACTTGCCTTCAATCTCTTCAATTTTTGTGTTCATAATGCTTGGTTTTTAATTATTATTGTTTTTTTAATACTGGGTATGCAGAGGCTGCGACGGACACTTGGGTCGCATCGAGTCTCAGGATTTCTCCTTGCCGTGGAATGACTTCACCTTCATTCCCAGCTTGTCGGGCATGATGGCATTGAGGAAAATGCCAACGATGGCGGCAATGGCCAGTCCTGACAGATGAATGGGACCTATGGCGATATCGTCGTTGGCGCCATATTTCACACCAATGGCCAGCACGAGAATGAGGGCAGCGACAAAGACGTTGCGCGAGCTCTTCAGGTCGACCTTCTCCTCCACCAGGTTGCGCACACCAACAGCCGAGATCATACCATACAGAATCAGGCTGACTCCACCGATGGTGGCTGCGGGCATGAGCTGGACCAGACAGGCAAACTTAGGACAGAAGGCGAGTATGATGGCCAGACAAGCTGCGATACGAATTACCTTGGGATCGAATACCTTCGTCAGGTTCAGCACACCCGTATTCTCGCCATAGGTAGTGTTGGCGGGTGCTCCAAAGACTGAAGCAAGAGCAGTGGCAACACCGTCGCCAGTCAGTGTTCTGTGCAACCCGGGCTCTGCCAGGAAGTCCTTGCCTACCGTAGAGCTGATGGCAAACATATCGCCAATGTGCTCCATGATGGTAGCAAAGGCAATAGGCATCACAGCCAGAATGGTCGACAGCATCAGCGAGGTGTTGCCGTCTTCGAAGACAGCAAGTATCGTACGGTCGGCTTTTATCGGGAATCCGACCCATGCGGCTTCATCCAGCGGCGTGAAGTCAACTTCGCCCATGCAGGCTGCAATAAAGTATGACACGATGACGCCTAGCAGCACAGGGATAATCTTGATAATTCCCTTGCCCCAAATGGAGGAGACGATGACGGTGACGATAGAGATAATGGCCAGCAGCCAGTTTGTCTGGCAATTGGCAATGGCCGAACCGGAAAGCACCAGTCCGATGGCAATTACGATAGGACCAGTCACCACGGGAGGGAAGTACTTGAGTATTTTATTGATGCCGAAAGCCTTAATCAGCGCAGCCATCACGAAATACATCAGTCCTGCACAGGCCACTCCCAGACAAGCATAGTCGAGAGCTAGCGTCTCCGTCAGCCCTTGCGACACACCCATCTCCTTGACAGAGGCATAGCCGCCCAGGAAGGCAAACGATGAGCCCAGAAAGGCAGGAACGTTCCATTTCGATATGAAATGAAACATCAACGTGCCGATACCGGCAAACAAGAGAGTGACAGACACATCCAGTCCCGTCAGTAGCGGAACAAGTACCGTTGCGCCAAACATGGCGAATAAATGTTGCACGCCCAATATCATCATGCGGGGCATACCCAGCTGGCGTGCGTCGTAAATAGCATTTTGTGTTTCCATGCTGCAAAGATACTATTTTTTTTGTTATCCCTCTGCTGGGTTCTTTGGGAATTATCGTTAATAATTCCTAAATTCTCTTTTCAAAAGACTTCGGCCATGACCGTCCAAGTTTGAGCCGGGCAAAGACTGGCATTGAGCCGGGCAAAGACTGGCATTGAGTCGGGCAAAGTTTGGCAGAGGCTGGCTCAAAACCCCCTTCAGGACAGCAAGTGAAAACACTATGTTTAACTAAAAAAATCAAAAATGGAAGTAAACAAAAGGGTGAAAAAAGACAGGACCCGTCGTCGCGACGGGCCCTGTGGTTTTTAATTCAATACTCCTTGATTTTCGAGAGAGTTATATTTCAATTTATGTCCGTTTGTGTTCACCATGGCATCTTTCCCTATTACTAACTTATTAACGTATGAATCATCAGTCAAATTCCATGTGCCGTTGATGGCGATGGTCACCTGTAGGCTGCGTTTGTTGTGGTTGGCGGCACCCTGCCAAGTGACTCCTGGGTCTACGGTGACGCTGGCCTCGCACTTCTTGTCGACATAGACATTGCCCTCGTAGGTGCACTCCGTATCGCTGGAGAGGCGGAGGTGGCCGTTGCCCTTCTTGTTTTTGCGCTTGTCGCGCTTGACACGCATCAGCTCGCCGTTGGGGATGGTGAACTTCACGTCTTTGAGCGTGACGCTGCCGCTATTGATGCAGAACTCGTTCTCTACGGTGCTGCGTTGTTCGTCTTTGTGGGGTGGAGGCATCATCATGCCGCCTTCATGCATCATGCCGTCGCCTTGTGGAGGCATCATCATGCCTCGGTCGTGCATGCCGCCGCCCATGCCGCCTTGCATACCTCCAGGAGGAGGTCCCATCGGTCCGCCGCCTCCTCCTGGTCCTTGAAATCCGCCGCCCTGTGCATTCACATGTAGGGCGGCGGCCAATCCAATTACCATGAAAAAACTACAAACCTTATTCATTATATTGATCGTATGAAGCGTCGTTCTTTAATTCTCGCTTGAGTTTTACGAGTGCAAAGGTACAACAAAAACGAGGCGCTCGCAAAAACTTTCAGCGAACGCCCCGTTTCTTATTACGAATCCGAGTTTCTTCTTAATTCTTACAGGTTCGGATTAATCTCATTCCACTTAGAGATGGCGGGAACAATGCCCAGTGTCACGAGCTCGTCGCGCATCTTGCACAGGTGCTCATAGCTCTGGTCGAGCTTGGCATTCTCCTCGGGCAGACCCTGAGGAACCTCGTACTTGGCGCCCTCGCTGGTCATGGTGGTCTTCATGGCCATCATGATGTGGTCGTACTTGTCGGTCTTGACATAGGTGCCTACGGGGAAGCGGAAAGGCTCACCGCCCATGGCAGCGCGAATCATCTCGACAGAGAGGTAAGAGGGGCTCTGGAATGAAGAGCGTCCGCGGAGCTCGATAATCTTGGCACCACCCTTGGTGACGTCAATCTTCATCTGCTCCCACTCCTCGGTGGGGAACTCGGCAGTACCAATGATGTCTGTCAGCTTGCGACCCTTGACGGTTACGTGGCTTCCGAAGACAGCCATCTGCTCACCGTGGCCACCATAGGTAGCGCAACCGGTAATCTCGCATTGCATCACACCGAACTTCTTAGCCAGGGCTGACTGCAGACGGGTGGTGTCCAGACCTGCCAGGGTTGTCACCTGACCAGGCTTCAAACCAGAGTACAGCAGGGTCACCAGACCAGTGAGGTCGGCGGGGTTGAAGATGATGACTACGTGCTTTACATCGGGGCAGTACTTTCTGATGTTCTGGCCCAGCTCCTCAGCAATCTTACAGTTGCCGGCCAGCAGGTCCTCGCGGGTCATACCAGCCTTACGGGGAGCACCGCCTGAAGAGATGATGTACTTAGCACCGCGGAAAGCCTCCTCGGCATTGGTGGTAGCAACGATGTTCACGTCGTCGAAGCCACTCTGGCGCATCTCCTCAGCAACACCTTCGGGAGAGAATACGTCGTAGAGACAGATTTCACTTGTCAGACCCATCATCAGGGCGGTCTGTGCCATGTTCGAACCAATCATACCGGCTGCGCCGACGATGGTCAGTTTGTCGTTCGTTAAAAATGCCATAATCTTACAATTTAAATTGTTTCTTGTTTCAATTGCTTGCAAAGTTACAAAATTAATTCTCAATTCCGCATCGTTGACTGACATTTTAAATATTATTTAATATGTGTCCCCCTTTCTTGTAAACTCGAAGTGACAAATGGGACGGTTATTCGATGACTTCATTGAGATTCATAGTTCAGCCACGAAGGCATCGATGGCCTCTTCCGTGAAGTGCTGCATCACCACGACGTGGGCCAGCTTGCCTCCGAAGCGTGGGTCCTCGTTCTGCGCCAACTGATATTTGTGGGCCAGCTCTGGCGACGGGCAGCGCATGAATACTGTGTTGCTGTATTCGTTCACCCACGCGGGATAGCCTGCTTTGTCGAGCTGCTGCTTCAGATAGGCCGTCAGCTCCATGATGCGACAGGCCTGACGCGTCCACTCTTCGGCCCCTACCTTCTGCACAACCCACCAGAACTTGAGCGGCTGTATGGGGTCACGCGAACAGTTAATCATGCGCATGTTCTTATTTAGATAAGGTATGTTGAAGTCAGACTGGTTGTCGTATACTTCACGTGTGCAGATGAAGAGTCCGCACGGCGAGTCGATGCCGAAGAACTTATGGCCGCTGACGGCAATAGACTCAAAGCCCATCTTCTTACAGCTCACTAACTGGCGGTGCTCCGTAAACGGAAGATAGCCACCAAAGAGCGCCGCATCGACATGGCGATAGACGGCAGGCAGTTCGGGGTGACGGCGGAGCACGGCGTTGAGCGCGGGCATGTCGTCGATAGCACCCTTGAAGGTAGAGCCACAGGCATAGACGACAAGTGCCGGGCGCGAGGTGTTAAGTGCCTTTTCCAGTTCCTCGGGAATCATGCGACCCATGATGTCGCTCTTCACCAGTCGCGTCTCCAGGTTCTGCAGGTGAGCCAGTCGCATGTTCGAGTAGTGGGCCTCGTCGCTCACATAGAGTATGGGGGCTTGTCCCGTCTGTTGCTTCAGGTAGTTGGCTCCGAAGTAGATGCCGTGGTTGTTGCCGTCGGAGCCGCTATGGGTGATGAGACCCCACCGGTTGTCGTCATCGAAGTCGTAGAGTGGTGCGAAGAACTCGATGACCTCGCGTTCGAACACTTGCGACGACACCTCCCAAGGAGTGTCAGTAAACGGGTCGCCGGCATTATTCAGGTTCATCAGGTTGATGCCTGCAGCATAGTACCACTCATAGAAATCGCGCAACGGAGAGACCTCGTTAAAAGGGTATCCGAAATACTTTGGCAGTGTCTCACTCCATATCGCTGCCCATTCGTCCAGTTTGCGGTATCCTGAGGTGGCCTTTATTTTTTCTTGTTTCATATTGTTATTCGTGAGCGTATTTGTATCGTTAAAATCGACCACAAAGATACGAAAAAGAAATAATCCAAACAAAAAAATTGCAGATAAATGAAAAAATCCAAGTTGATAATTAGCAAATAATCGAAATAAATCCCCCAAAATAATTCCGCACATGTAGTCCCCCCTTTCAAGGTGTGTAATAAAAAACTCCTGCGTCGGCCTCAGTGGCTGGCGCAGGAGTGGTAATAGTTCGATGACGTCGTTGTCGGCCTTTTCAGAATGGCGGGCTATCGGTCGTATTCGGTTTTGGGCCTGTTTGTCAAGACGGATGCCGTACTCGTGGATGTTGTAGAAGGTGGCGATGAGAAGATCACTAGAATCGCCCCCGTGATTCCATGAATTACGTTTTGCCTTATGGCTCAATGATGTTGAAGTTGAGGTAGGGTTTCTGGATGCCTTCGAAGAGGGAGGTGACGGCCTGGGAGCTGCCGCTGACGGTGAGGCCGGTGAAGTTGCCGTTGAGGTAATTCACCATGCCTGCCTTGGTGCCACGGGCTGTGGCGTCGGCATCGGCGAAGGTCTCGTCCTTGTAGGTGAGGATTACACCGCTGCGGCGCACAACGGCGCATTTCTCGCTGCCGATGATGAAGTTAACAGTGACGTCATTGTTTTCGACGGTACGGTAGTCGGTGGCAATGGCGGCGTACTCTATGAGTAGGTCGATGCCGCCGGCTCCGAGCATGTTGGCGACGCCCTCGCCGGTGCCGTAAACCTTCTCGGCGGGGGTGGCGAGGCGCAGCTCCTGGGCACCGGTGAGGTAGCAGTTGCGCCAGGTGCCGCTCTCACTCTGGTAGCCCAGCTGCTCCAGCGCGTCGGCACAGAGGCGTCGGGCCGCTATGTTCGTGGGGTCGGCAAAGATAAGTTCCTTCGTCACCTGAGCCACCCATTGGTATTCGCCCTTGACAAAGTCCTGGCGGGCCATGTCGAGCACGCGTTGCACATCTCCCAGATATTCTACCCACTTCTTGGCGGTTTTCTCGGGGGTGAGCAGGTTCAGGTTCACGGGGTTGGCATCGTACCAGCCCATGTATTTCTGATAGACGGCCTTGATGTTGTGAGAGAGGGTACCGTAGTACTGGCGCGTGTACCACACCTTGTCGAGCTTGGCGGGCAGATGGAGCGTGTCGGCAATCTCGGTGGACGTGAGGCCCTGGTTGACGTAGTGCAGAGTCTGGTCGTGGGTGAACTTATAGATGGCAGCAGTGTTCTGCAGGTATTCCCTGATGATGTCGGAGCCCCAGTGCGGCCAGTTGTGGCTTTGGAAGATGACATCGGTCTTGTCGGCGAACTTTCGCTCGGCGTCAAGGATGTAGTTGCACCATCCCTCGGCATCGCGCACCTGTGCTCCGCGTAGCGTGTAGAGGTTGTGCAGGGTTCCGGTGCAGTTCTCGGCCATCCATAGGGCGCGGTAGTCGGGGAAGTAAGCGTTCATCTCAGCAGGGGCCTCGGTGCCGGGTGTGAGCTGGAAGGTGACATCGATACCATCGATGGTGACAGTGGTGTCGTTCGTCACCTCAAAGGTGGGCGGCATGAGGGTGACGGGCGAGTTGGTGACCTCGCCCATGCCGATGCCCATAGCCATGCGTCCGGTGACACCCTTAGGCAGTGTGGCTCCGTACTGGTAGCTGGCTCGGCGGCTCATGCCGGCGTTGCAGTATGCGTTCTCGGCGATGACGTGCTTCATGAAGCCCTCGGGGGTGATGACGGCAATCTTGCCAGGCTTCAGCTGCTGGTCGAGCGGCAGGGAGGCGTCGGCGATGTTCTGGGCGTTGACGATGGCTCCCACGCCGCCGTAGTGGTCGGCATGGCTGTGGCTGATGAGCACGGCGACGATGCGCGGGCTGGCATCGACGTTGCGCTTGAAAAGATCGAGGGCGGCCTGCGCCGTCTCCTTGCACATCATCACATCGAAAATGATCCAGCCGTTCTTGGTTTTGATGAAAGACATATTGGCCATGTCGTAGCCGCGCACCTGATAGATGCCCTCGCAAACCTGGAAGAGGCCACACTGCACGTTGCACAGGGCGTTCTGCCATAGGCTGGGGTTGACGGTCGATGGTGCTACGCCCTCGTCGTCGAGCAGGAACTTATAGGCCTGCATGTTCCACACCTCCTGCCCGGCGGCGTTACGGATGACCAGGTCGGGCGTGGCCTCGATGAGTCCGCGCTTGGCGTTCTGCAACTCGGAGAGGTCGTCAAAGTCCAGACGTGTGTACCACTCCTGGTTACGTTCGGCTGTGGCGATGGTGGCAGACTTGGCAGCGGTGGGGTTGGCGGGGTCCACAGGGTCTTCGGGATTTTCAGGATTTTCCGTGTCGGGATCTTGTTCTTTGAAGAACACGAGGCTGTCTACGGCGGTGGCGAGCACGGTCTGCTTGTTGCCGTTCTTATAGATATAATAGCCTTGGGCATCGGCCTGCTGACAGGCACTGAGGACGCAGAACAGGCAGAAAGCACGGAGGGACAGGTTCATGAAAGTTTTCATCGCTTGATAATTTTGAATGATTTGTCGTTTATGTTAATGATGTAGATGCCGGCAGTCAGCTGGCTGATGGAGAGGGTGGCCGTGCCGTCGGCATCGGCTTTGGTCGAGGCAAGCTGCTTGCCGTCGACGGTATAGAGCGCCAGACTGGTGCAGCCCTTGGCGGTGATGGTCGAACCTGTGACGTTGAATCTGGTAGAAGGTTCGTCGTCGGTTGTCTTGATGCCGGTGACAGGGGTGCCCTCCCCGATAGTCATCTTCAGATAGCGGTCCAGGGAGTAGAGCACGATGATGTCGTTACATTCCAGCTTCACGTCGGTCTCGGTGAAGGATACTACGGGACGGGTCTCGAGGGCGAAAGCCGTGGTGCGGTCGGTCTCGTGGATGACGACGCACATTTGTTTCTTCTCCGTCTGTGCCCATGTCGTCAGTGTGGCGGAGAGCACTGCGAGGGTTAGTACTGCGACTGCCCTGCGGATGAATGTTGTTTTCATTATTGTCATAGAGTTAGTCAGTTGAGCCGTTTGATGACGGGCATATTCCATTCGTTTTTCGCGATGCGATCTACAGGATTGTAGATGCGAAAGATGAGGTGGAAGTCATCGGCGGGTGCAGGCAGCCAGTTGTCGGGGTGCTCGGTGTCGGGTTCGTGCGAGATGTAGATGTCGAGATTACCATCTTTGTCGAGTTGCCAGTTATCGCGGTCGGTGATGTTGTAGCGGTTCAGGCTGTTGTCGTACAGGAAATTGTCCTCACCATACAGGGTGATGCTCCAGAATCCGTATGCCTTGGTGTCGGGCCAGTTGTCGGGGCTGATGCGCAGACGGTAGCGATGGTTGCCATTGAGGTGCTGACCTATGGAATCGACGTTGGCGCGGGGATAGACGGCCACGCTGACAGGGTTGGCGGCAAGGGCTGCCACAGCGATGAGTGCACGATAGTAGAATTCTGTGCCGAACTCTGCTATAGGCTCGCCATAGAACTGCCAGGAGCCATTAGGCTTTATGAACTTCTGGCTGTGAGGCGTGGTGATGGCGATGATGTTCCTGACGAGGTCGGTCCACATCTGCTGTGCCTGGCTGCCGAATACCGATGCGTCGAAAGTGAGACCGGGGCCGACATTGATGCGCTTGAGGTCGGCCAGCCACTCAGCGTCGGCCTCAGCTGGCGGATTGGTGAGCATCAGTTCGTTAGCACGGGCGAAGTAGTCGGCCATAGGCATGGTCATAATATAGTCCACAGGAGCCGTGAAGTCGTATTGAGGGTTGTAGGTGCCTTTGCCGGTGTATTCGGTGCCGGAGGAGAGGAAGTCGCTTAGCATGTAAGTGCGCATCTTGTCCTGGATTGCATGCACGTTGGGGAGGTCATTCGGTCCCATGCATACCGTTCTAAGCAGCATCCACACATGGTCGGTAGGACTGGCTATGTGCATCATGCCGTCAGGCACCGTACCCGTGAAGTTAGGGCCTGTGAAGCAGTAGTAGCCGTATTCGCCCTCAATGTCGGTGGCCACCGGTGCAGCGATGCAGTTGCTCCAAGCGTCAAGTATCTGCGCCAGACAGAATCGGTCAGTATGGGGCAGCCGGAGCACGAGGGCATCGCTCGAGAGATCCATCATCACCTGCGTGTAGTTCGTGTCGACATTGGGGGTCACCACTTCCTTAGTGCTCGCATTAGCCAGCTGGCGGGCATGTATCAGCCGGTTGGCAGGGGCTTGCTGTCCAGACGGCTCCACGACGTTGGTCATTTTGATGTACGTGGCATCCATCAACATCAGCGGGAGCGTATAGACGTAGGCCCTCTCCAGCAGTTCGGCCTTCTCCGCATCAGTGAGTTCACTCGGTTGTGGTGTGACGGGCTCGTCGTTCGAGTCGGTACATCCTGTGCCGACGATTGTCACGAGCAGCATGAGGACGAGCGTTGCTGTCGCCCTCGATAATTCTTTTCTGATTTGCATTGTTCTTTTCATTGTTATGGTTTAAATTTAACTTATTTATCCCTGAATTGAAGCCACCACTTATTAAAGGGCTCTAATTGTTTATATTTTAATGATGTTTGTCGTTTCATATTCAGACCTATGCCGAGGGGCGTTAGAGGTCGGTGTGCGGGTTTTGGGCCTGCTTGTCAAGACGGATGCCGTACTCGTGGATGTTGTAGAAGATGGCGATGAGCACGCCCAGGCCGGCAAGCATCAGCAGGGTGAAGGGCCAGACAGGCTGGAAGCCGAAGTGCCAGTGGAGCAGGCAACCAGCGCCGATGAGGGCCAGAACCGCAGCCACGAGCAGACGGAGGCGGCGGTAGTGGGGGTAGATGGCGTAATAGCCAATGAAGCGCAAGAGGGCGAGCGCCATAATGAGGCAGACGATGCCGCTCGCAAGGAGGACTGTTTGATAGAGTTGTTGTTCCATTTCGTTGGATTTCTCGATTTATGTTTGATTTCGCATTTTTCAAATGCAAAGTTAAGCATGAAGTGCCGAAAAATGAGTGTCAATTTCGCGAACGGTGTGTCATTTTCGGTAGGAATGAGTGTCAATTTCCGAAATTGACACTCTTTTTTGCCCCAAAATCGACAAAAATGAGTATCTTTCCTCTATAAATGGGAAACAAATTGCCCCGCCAAAGTGACTAAATCCGTGGAGGTACATGAATTAGGCACATAGGTATCTATACACGGCCATCTTACGATTTCCGTGTTTACAATAATACTTTCCTCTTCGAGC
>JAFPEE010000060.1 GCA_017389705.1 Prevotella sp. | reverse complement strand
CACATGTTCGAGATTCCGCTTGTCTTCAAGTACGAGGTTCAGTACCACAATGCCGGCGTTTGCCTCCATCCCTTCTTCGGCGGCTTCCTGTCGTTCGGCATCGGTGGCAAGACCAAGAGCGTGGAAGGCGGCGACACCTACAGTTGGGACACCTTCTCCGATGGAGCTGGCCAACTCGGTCGCACCGACGCAGGTCTCCGCATGGGATGCGGCCTCGGAGTGGATCACTTCTTCCTTGAATTGGCCTACGACTGCGGTCTCGTCAACCTGGCCAGCGACCAATACGACTACTTCGGCTTCAACAATTACGACAGCGCCATCCGAAGCAACACCATCAGTTTCAGCTTAGGATTCAACTTCTAAGTTCCAAGGGATATTAAGGGATTCTAAGGGATATGAAAGGATTTTAAAGGACGATTGTTTTATTAGTCCGAACTCCGCCATCCAAAAGTAATGTCCCTTAATATCCCCTAATATCCCTTGACATCCCTTCATATCCCTACTAATATCCCCTTAACGCACAACCATGATCATCTCTCTTCACGTCGAATACAACGCACAATGGGGCGCACAACTTTATGTTACCACAGGCATCAAGCCGAAGTTTGCGCAGAAACTTCCTAAAGATGCCATCGAAATGGATAATGATGGCCGCGGCAACTGGTTTGTCGATGTCGATGCCAAACGGTTGACAAACACGCCCTATCACTATGTGCTGGCCTATCAGCGTCGTGTAGTTCGCAACGAGTTCGGCAACGGCCACTTCATTGCAGGCATCACTGAAGCCGAAGGAGTTCCTACCCTCCGTGTCTGGGACAGTTGGCGAAGACTGCCTCAGATTCGCAGTTTTTTCTCCCTCGCCTTCCGTCCGCACAAGCGCGACAAATCGATTATGCACGACCAGCCCTTCCCTGCCGTCGATATGCTCGATCCCGATCAGTTCACCATGGTTTGTGAAGCCGGCAATCTCAAGGACGAGTGGGAACTTGCCCTCATCGGCAACGTTCCTGAACTCGGAGCCTGGCAACCCGAGAATGCCCTGATCATGCAACAAATCAGCCGCAACCTTTGGAGCGTCAGTTTCTCACGCATTACGCTTAAGTTCCCACTGCGCTTCAAGTTCATCGTCGTGAGTCGTCGCACCCATCAGTTTGTGGCATGGGAAGACTGCACCAACCGATTCTTCGAACCCAGTGTTCTGGATCCGGGCGACTCGCTACTCATCTGCAACCAGCGCTTCACACGTCCCGCCTTCGATGACAAGAATGACAACCGATAAACATCATCAACCAATTTATAAAACAATGAAAAGAATTCTTATCGTCTGCATGATTGCAGCATCGTGCATCATGGGCCAGCAAGCCAAGGCCCAATCGTTCCTCGAATCCATCCTTTCGGGCATCGCCTCGGGCAACACGTCGGGCAGTGACGCCTTAGGTGCTGTGCTCAATGGAGCCGTCACATCCACCACCTCCAACACCAAAGGCAGTAATGTAGGTAATGTTCTCGGCAACATCATTTCGAGCGTAACTGGCAGCGCCACCACCACCCAGGCTAATCTTGTCGGCACATGGAGTTACAACGAACCAGCTGTGCAGTTCGAGAGCAAGAACCTTCTCACCAAGGCCGGAGGTGCAGCTGCTGCCACCAAGGTCGAGAACAAACTTGCCTCGTTCTACAATATGATGGGCATCCGCGCAGGACGTGTCAGCTTCACTTTTGACAAAGATGGAGGTGTAGTTTACAGCCTCGGCTCACGCTCCTACAAGGGCACTTACACCTTCGACCAGAAGAACAAGACCGTAACGATGACCACACCCACAGGCCAGAATGTTAAGGCATATGTTACCGTCAGCGGCAACAATATGAGTCTCTGCTTCGACAGCACCAAGGCTCTCAACCTCTTCACCACCATCAGCAAGAGTTACAACTCGACCATCAGCGCCCTCGCTGGCAACTACGATGGAATGAAGACCGGATTCAAGTTCGTCAAGAAATAAGTTTCGCTAGATTATCTAGTGGATCTAGAATCTCTAGACTATCTAGATAATCTAGAACATCTAGACTCGACCAACAAAAAAGCTCTGAAGAAATTTCTCTTCAGAGCTTTTTGTTGACCATTATTATGGTCGGGGTGACCCGACTCGAACGGGCGGCCTCTACGTCCCGAACGTAGCGCGCTACCAACTGCGCCACACCCCGTGGAAATCTACAGCCGTCTGCCTAATCGAATCGGCGGCTGTAGACGAAGGATTAATCCTGGTTGAGGTTCACGCGACGGAAAGCAGTCACAGTAAGACCCTTCTGAGCCTTGTCCATATACTGCTGAACGTTGATCTTAGCGTCGTTGATGAACTCCTGCTCAACAAGGCAGTTCTCCTTGAAGAACTTCTTCAGACGACCCTGTGCGATGTTTGCAATCATCTGCTCGGGCAGGTTAGCAGCCTTCTCAGCGCTAACTTTTGCACGGATCTCACGAGCCTGTGCAGCCTGCTCAGCAGTGATCCAACTCTTAGCGGTGTTGCTATCGATATGATCCTCCGAGTCAACAAGGGCGGGGTTGATGCCAGCCTTCTTGAGGGCTACATCGACAGCCTTGGCAACCTGCTCGGCCTTGGTCTTCTCGATAGCCACAGCAAGTTCGTCGTCCTTCTTCTTCTGGGGAACCTCGTCAGCATTCACAGCTACAGGATTCATTGCAGCTACCTGAAGAGCAACCTCCTTGAGAACCTCAGCAGGACCCTCCTGGTTGTAAGCAACGATTGTAGAGAGCTTGTGGTTGAAGTGGTTGTAAGCTACAACTGAGGGACCCTCGATGTGCTCGTAGTTGCCGATCTCCATCTTCTCACCGGTAACACCGATCTGAGCTACGATAGAGTCCTTCACTGTACCATCCTCGGTAGGAAGAGCCAATACACCATCCAGATCTGCAGGCTTGTTGGCCATTACGAGATCCATGATCTTGTTGGCGAGGGCTACGAAACGCTCGTTGGTAGCAACGAAGTCGGTCTCACACTTCAGGGAGATGATAGCTGCGAAATTGCCATCGGTACGTGCAATAACAGTACCCTCAGAAGCCTCACGGGCCTCACGCTTGGCGGCAACAGCCTGACCCTTCTTGCGAATCTCCTTCACTGCCTCCTCCATGTTACCATTGGTAACCTCAAGGGCCTTCTTGCAATCCTGCATACCGGCACCAGTGATCTCGCGGAGTTCCTTAATTTGAGCAATTGAAACTGCCATAATTTCTTTCAGTTTTTTAGGATTAAAAATCAAATTAGGCCTCCTCTTCTTCGGTAGCCTCTTCTACTACTGGAGCCTTCTTGCCAGCCTTGCCCGAAGCCTCAGCAGCTTCCTGGTCAGCCTTCTCCACCTTGCGCTCCTCGATACCCTCAGCGATAGCGTCGCACATAGTGCCTACAACCACTGCGATAGACTTGGTAGCGTCGTCGTTGGCGGGGATTACATAATCCACACCCTTGGGGTTGGAGTTGGTATCAACCATTGCAAATACGGGGATACCCAGACGGATAGCCTCAGCTACTGCAATGTGCTCCTTCATAACATCTACAACGAAGATTGCAGATGGCAGACGGGTAAGGTCTGCGATTGAACCGAGGTTCTTCTCAAGCTTCTCACGCTGGCGGCTGACCTGCAGACGCTCGCGCTTCGAAAGGTTATCATAAGTGCCGTCCTTCGTGAGTTTGTCGATGGTAGCCATCTTCTTCACAGCCTTGCGGATGGTGGTGAAGTTGGTGAGCATACCGCCTGGCCAGCGCTCGATAACGTAAGGCATGCCAACAGCCTGTGCCTTCTCGGCAATGATCTCCTTGGCCTGCTTTTTGGTTGCGACGAAAAGCACCTTCTTGCCACTCTTGGCCAATGCCTTGAGCTGCTCAGCTGCCTCGTCGATTTTAGCAACTGTCTTATTAAGGTCTATAATATGGATGCCGTTACGCTCCATGAAGATGTATGGAGCCATTGCTGGGTTCCACTTGCTCTTAAGGTGTCCGAAGTGAACGCCGGCTTCCAAAAGTTGATCAAAGTTTGTACGTGACATGATGTCGAAAATTGTTTTATTTGTTTACATTCTTGTTATTCAATCCGCCGGTAGTCGTCATCAGGACGGGTCCGACTGGATTTAGATACTAAACGCGTTATTTAAATAGATGTACGCACGTACTTATTTAAATTACGCTTTGCGCTAACCAAAGATTAACGCTTGCTGAACTGGAAGCGACGACGAGCCTTGGGCTGACCTGGCTTCTTACGTTCAACGACACGAGGATCGCGGGTGAGGAAGCCAGCCTTGCGAAGAGCGGCCTTGTGCTCAGCATCGATCTTAACGAGTGCGCGTGCAATTGCGAGACGAACGGCACCAGCCTGGCCATTGAAGCCACCACCCTTGAGGTTCACCTTGATATCGTACTGCTCGGCAACACCTACTTCGTTGAGAGGCTGCTTAACGACGAACTGAAGGATCGAAGAGGGGAAATACGACTGGAGTTCCTTACTGTTGATTGTGATGTTACCAGCACCAGCCTGAACATAAACGCGGGCTACGGCGGCCTTGCGGCGGCCAATTGCATTAATTACTTCTGCCATAGTTCAATTGTTGTTTTGGTGTTGATTACTTCAGTTTGTTGATGTCGATTACCTTTGGCTGCTGTGCAACCTCCTTGTACTCGCTGCCCTCATATACGCGAACGTTCTTGAGGATCTTACGGCCGAGAGGGCCCTTGGGGAGCATACCCTTGAGTACGGTGAGGAACAGTGCCTCGTAACCCTGTTTCTTAACTACGCTAGCGGCAGTGTGTGCGCGCTGGCCACTTGGATAACCGGTGAAGGTGAGCCACTCACGCTCAGTCCACTTGTTGCCGGTCATTGTGATCTTGTCGGCGTTAATGATGATTACGTTGTCGCCGCAGTCAACGTTAGGGGTGAAGGATGGTTTGTACTTACCGCGGAGAAGCTTTGCTACCTTTGAGCAGAAGCGACCCATCACCTGGTCAGTAGCATCCACAACCACCCACTCCTTCTGTGCAGTTGCTTTGTTCACAGAAATGGTCTTAAAAGATAAAGTATCCATTTAGTTGATTGGGATAAATAAAAAATTAAATAAGTTAAATAGACTGGCAGCGCCTCGAATTACGGACAAGAGCTCATCGAGGTTGCCACTGACGATTAAATCAGCGCGCAAAGATAACGCTTTTATTCTAAATACGTGCATTTAAAGATGTTTTTAAAGAGTTTTCAACACTTTTTTCGCCCACAATTCATAAATTTGGCCTATCAAGATAGCAAATTACCGCGTCAAATTTGGCTCGAAAGTGAATAATTATTATCTTTGCACCCATCATCTGACAAAACTATGGACATCACCAAAGCCAACCTCGACCATCTGTATCATCACATCTTCAGCGAAGAGAGGTTTCTCGCCATCGATCCTTGCGCTGTCGTTTGGCAGCTTTCAGCCCACACCCAGCGACAACTTGACCTCGAAATTGGAGGACTCATGGTAGCTATGATTACCTGGGGAAACCGCAAGGCCATCCGTACAGCCGCCCTCCATATGCTCTGTGATGAAATGCAATGGAACCCATCGGAGTTCATCCTCCGCCAGTTATATCTCGATAGCTATCAGAATGCCAGGAATGACTGTGTCTATCGGACGCTCAATCGCTACAAGTTCATCGAGGTATGCGAGAACATCTATAATGCCCTTATGTCTTTTCGCCAAGCTCACCCTAATGAGGAACTGACGCTCGAGAATTGTTTGAAGGGTTTGGATATGAAACAATGCATCGCCACGATTACTGATTGGCTGGCTCCAGCACGACTCGGCACGATAGGCAAGACTGCTTGCAAAGGGATATGTATGTTCCTGCGCTGGATGGTCCGAACCGAAACGCCAGACTTCGGACTATGGAAATCGCACAAGCCCAGCGAACTGTATGCGATTCTCGACGTTCACATCTGTCAACTCACCTTCCCCATCCTCAAGCACAAACAACCATCCTGGGCGGCTTGCGAAGAGCTCACCGAGATTTTCCGCAAATGGGACAAGGATGATCCCTTGAAATACGACGTGGCCTTGATGACCTTGGCCGATCTTGACACTGGGAGCAGATAGGCCAATATAGCATACAAATAATTCAAATAATGATGAAATCTGCACCAATTTCGAACCATTTCAGCATATAATTGTCCAACCAATCATTTTTTTCTTTATCTTTGCAACCGATATTATAACTCACACTAACATGAAAAAGACCCTATTCACCACGCTACTTTTGGTAGCTTCTCTATTTACCTCACTCTCGGCACAAAGCCAGGAGCAGTTACTACTTTCCGGTTGGCGCTTCCAGAAAGGTGCCGCAGTCGGAGCCGAAGCTCCCGACTTCGACGACTCCCGCTGGCAGCAGGTCACCATCCCACACGATTGGGCCATCAGCGGTCCTTTTGACAAGGACATCGACAAGCAGGTGGTTCGCATCGAGCAGAATGGCGAGAAGGAGGCAACCGAGAAGACAGGTCGCTCGGGCTGTCTGCCCTGGATTGGCGAAGGTTGGTACCGCACACAGTTCACCATCCCTGCCGGCTACGATTATGCTGAACTCATCTTTGATGGCGCCATGGCCGAACCGCACGTCTATGTCGATGGCAAGGACGTAGGTTATTGGGCTTACGGATACAATACCTTCAACCTCGAAATCCCTGCCGAATCAGGTGAACACACGCTTGCTGTGCATTTGCAGAACATCGAAGAGTCTTCACGCTGGTATCCTGGTGCCGGACTCTATCGCCCTGTGCGCCTCTTCCTCGCCCAGCAGATTGGTCTGAAGACCTGGGGCACCTTTG
>JAFPEE010000059.1 GCA_017389705.1 Prevotella sp. | reverse complement strand
CTATAGACCGATGGCAGCTCGATAGCGAAGACGCCATGTGCCGTTGCCCCCCAAAGCACGCCATGACGGTCGTAGGACACGTGCGACACTTGGTTGGAACAGAGTCCATTGGCCTCTGTGATGGTAAATAGCTCACGGCCGAGGCTGTCGGTAATCAGAAGGCCGTCGTTCCTCTTGACAATTACCTGGAGCCTGCCTTCGAGCGTCAGGGTCTGTGTCGTGTCTTTCTGCGCGACATTCTTGTGCCCCTTCAGTGATGCCTTGTCGTTGCTCACTTGGTAGAGGCTGCCGTCACTGACCACAAAGTATAGTGTCCCCCCGTCTTCGAAGATTTCCTGCACATCGCCTTCGAACAGTCCTTCCTGGCTTACCCTCTGTATGGACAATTCACCATTAGGCTCTTTCTGCAGGCGGGCCATGAAGTTATAGCCGCCCGCCCAGATGGTGTTCCTGCTGTCACGATGGAGTGCCGTGACGCGATTCTTCTCGGGCGCGCGGATGATGCGCCATCGGGCACGGTCGTAGTAGAGTACCCCCTCAAAGTTGGCTACGAATATCGTACCGTCATCGCCAATCTCGATGTCAAAGTTACGGTTATGCCCGCCATACTCGGTAGCCGCGTAGTTTCGGATTAAGGGGAGTCCTTGTGCTGAAGAAGTGAGAAGTGAGAAGTGAAAAGTGCAAAATAACAGGAATGCTGTACACAACAGCACCCTGCCGATATTTCCCGTTCCTTTCATGTCTCTTCTATTCATTACCTTTCACTTTTCACCTTTTACTGCCATATACGGTATTCCCTTTCCCACATAGTATTCCCATTCCTCCTGTGTGAAGTTGCGTTTCACGTTCTGGCGGATGCGCTGGGCAATTTTGGGCAGAGAGATGAGGTATTCGCTGATGGTGCCGTCTTTCTCGCCCATCAAGATGTAGTCCTCGTTGCGGCTGAAGGTGAAGTCGGTAAGCCAGCTGCTGGACTGGAACAGCGTGATGGGCTTGATTTGCATGTCGTCGGTCATCCAAAAGAGCAGCTTGCCGTCGTTGCTTGAAGAATAGAGCCGCTTGCCATACAGCCGCATCTTTGTCACCTTCGACAAGTGGCCTACAAGCTTGTGTGCCTTTCCACTGCCGTCGATCATCCAGATGGTACCGTCAGCCATGCCGTAGGCTGTCAGGCGATCCTTCTGGCTGTATTCGTAGGCAGAGACCTGCCCGGGTACGGGAATCTTCTCGCTTGTCACCTGGTCTAAGCTGTTGACGAGGTGCATCCGTCCGTGGTTGTCGAAAAGCAGAGGCTTGTTGCCGCGCTTGCCGGTGCAGACGACACTGAAGTTGAGGCGGCGCGTACTGATAACCTTGTCTGTAGCGATGTCGAGAAGGGCCATGCTGTTTTCACCGATAATCAGCAGCTGGCGCCCGTCATGCATGTCCTCAAGGCTGAATGGACGGCTGACATTCTCCAGATAGACAATCTGCGTCTGGCTACCATTGGCGATTACCAGGTGACCGGTGTGGCTGACGGCATAGCTTTTGCCATTTTCAGTCACGTAGATATCCCTGAAGCAATAGTTCTTGTCATCCATCAGGCGTGAAGTCCTTATCTGGTTGCCCTTGATCCTGTTGACAAAGAATTCGCCGTATGTTCCCACAGACAGCAGGCTGCCGTCCTTCGGAGATATTTCTATGCTGGAGATCCTGCTGTCGTGGACGGCCCAGCTGCGCCTGCCTCCTGCCGCCTGTATCAGGGCTTGAAACACCGAGGGGTTGTAGAGGTCGCCGCCATAGTTGCTGGTGTAGAGGTAGGCGGCATAGGCCAGCATGTTGCCAATCTCCTTGTCGCCGCTGAGGAGGATGGTGTACGACTGCGTACCAAGAGTACGCCCCAGGGAGGTGTAGCTCAAGGTGTCGGCTACGAGCTTGGCATGTTCAGCCTGGCGGCGCTGGTTGTCAGCTTCCTGGCGCTGCTGCTCAGCCATCAGGTAGGAGTTCTTCGCCTCTTCAGCTGAGACCTCTGCTGCGGCCTGGGCCCTTAGCGCCTTCTCGCGGTCGGCCTCAGAGCGCAGGGTGGCCGCCTGTGCGATCTCTGCCTGTCTGATGGCTTCACGGCTGCGCTCCTCTGCCAGGATCTGCTGACCGTTGGCTATCTTCTCCATCTGTTGGCTAACGCGCTGGTCTACATCCGATTTCTCCTCTTGCTTTTTCAGGACGCCAAGCTGTGATTCCAGTTCGCTGATCCGCTCACCGTCGTTGCGATGCATGTAGGAGCCTCCTGCTGCAAATGCTATCAGCAGGCCTCCCAAGCACCCTATGACCAGCTTTTCAATTTTCACTTCCTTGTAAGTACTAACATAGTGATGTCGTCACTCTGTTCGGCTCCGTTTACAAAATTGGCGATACCCGTCTTGATGGTCTCTATGACTTGCCGGCAGCTACTCATACCGGTTGTATGGCTGAGCATGTCTTCCAGCCGTCCGATACCCATTTCTTCTCCTTCTGTGTTCATGGCTTCGGTGACACCATCGGTATACATTACCAGTATGTCGCCATGCTCAAGCTGTATGCTGTCCTCCTTATACTCCACACCTTTGATGGCTCCTACCATTGGATTCTTCATCTTCCTTGGCAGTGGCTCGACCGTGCCGTTGGCATGCAGCAGGTAGGGCAGGGTATGCCCTGCATTGCAATAGTTGACCAAACCTGTCCTTGTGTCGTAGATGGCGTAGAATACGGTGACGAACATATAGTCCACCGAGTAGGCGGCCAGCAGGTGGTTCGACTCTGTCATGCACTCAGCGGCACTAAGTCCCTGTGTGCCTTTTGTATGTATGATCATCCGGCTCACAGCCATAAACAGGGCTGCGGGGATGCCTTTGCCGCACACATCGGCTATGACTAAGGCGATATGGTCATCATCTATGCGGAAGAAGTCGTAGAAGTCGCCGCCTACATTCTTGGCCGCCTCCATCGAGGCGTAGATGTCGAGCTTGTCGCTGTCTTCTGGGAAGGGGGGGAACTCTCTTGGCAGGAAATACTGCTGGATCTCGCTGGCCAGAGTGAGGTCTTTTTTCAGCGACTCTAACTGCTTGTGCTCTTTCTGCGCCCCGTGGACATAGTTGATCTGCTCGATAGCCTTCTCAATGGTTCTGCTGAGGTCATCCATGTCGATGGGCTTGGTGGCGAAGTCGAACGCGCCATTGTTCATCGCTATACGGATGTTCTCCATGTCGCCATAGGCACTCACCATGATGACGCGTAGGGCAGGGTTCTGCATCTTGTTCACATGGGCCAGGAGCGTCAGGCCGTCCATCTCTGGCATGTTGATGTCGCAGAGAATAATCTCGATATCCGGGTTGTCGCCTATAATGGCGAGAGCCTCCAGGCCGTTGTGGGCGAAAAAGAACTCATATTCTCCACTACGGATCTTCCGCCTGAAATACTGTCTCTGCAGCACTTCAATGGCAGGTTCGTCGTCAACACTCAATATCTTCACAGTTGCCATCTTCTACAATCTTAATGCAATAGTATATCTGGTTCCTTATTTCTTTGGCGCGTCTTCTTTCTTCAGCTTGGGACTCAGACTGCCACCTGCACCGGCCTTGGGAACAGCGATGCCGTCCTTGATGTTCGGTGACTTGAACGATGACTTGACTTCGAGGTCGTCGATAGTCGCCTTGGGTGTCTTGAGTTCGAGTTTGATCTCCGTCTTGGCATTGATGGTCGTCTCGCCGTATACCTGCGTCTTGTCGCCACCCACTGAGGCCTTGCCGCCGTCGAGCTGTAGCGTGGCTTTGCCGTTGCCTTGCTGGGCCTCGAAAGTGTTGTCGGCAAATGCGCCGATCTCCTCAGATACCATCTGTACCTTCTTGCTCTTTTCCTTGTCAGACTTCGAACCCACGTACATCTTCTCAGATACGAGTGTCATCGTACTGCCTTGTGCCAATGCAGCGTCTTCCAGACTGTCTTTGTTGACATCCATCGATTTCACGCTGATAGCCTTTGCATTAGCTGTGATGCTACCTGTTGACTTGCCCTCGGCATCAGCAGAGAGGATAGTGGTCTTCTCTGTACGTACCGACACACTACTGTCTGCCGTCTGGGCTTTCACCTTCAGCTTGCCGTCTGCGACTTGGTAGTCGAGACTTTCTATCATCAGATTCTTGGTGTTGAAAATCACGTCACCCTCGGCATTGTATTCGCCAGAGGTCTTCTTGCCGCTTGAGTCGTACTTGATGTCTTTAGGATTGCAGGTACTTACCTGGACTTTCTTTGCCGTCACCATGACAGAACCGTCTTGCGTCAAGTTTTTCTCAGCCAGTCTTGTATAGTCGTCTGTCTTCTTGAAGTCCATCGATACCAGTCCGATGTCCTTTGAGTAGACATTGAATGAGCCCTTGGCATAATATTCCTTGGCATCATCCGTAGCCTCTAATGACGACATCATCACGTTCTCTGCCGTCACATTGAGGCTGCCGCCCTTTATCAGCTTGTTGTACGCATCGGTCATGTTGATGTCCATCTGCGGAGTCCTGATGTTGACGCCGGCCTCGGCATTGGTGTGCAGATAGTTGTCACCGTCGAGCGTGGCCATGTTGATCTGCTCTGCCACGATGTTCATGTGGGCATTGGTAGCACCTTGCCTGAATGTTTTTTCCTCGGGCATCTTGCTCTTCTCTGTCTCAATGGCCTTCTTGGTGCGGTTGGCCTCGGCGAGAGAGGAAACGGTACGGATAAAGCTGAGCGTCTCCTGATAAAGGGTGGGGAGGAGCTTGTCTATGGTGTCATGGACGAATTCAATACCCTTGGTGTTCTGACGGACTGCAAAACCGCCTTCCTGGTTGAGCTGATCCTCCCGGTCCAGCAATTCCTTCATAGCTTTCAGGCATTTCTCTACTGACTTCATCTTGTTGTCAGCTTCCTGCTCCATGTCCTTGATCCTGGTATCCAGCGATTTGACTCTCTTCTCAATCATCTCCTTGCGACGCTCGCATGAAGAGGAAGCCGAGAGCTGCAGGCTCTGGTCGGCATGGATGCGGATGCCGCCCTTACCGTCAATCTCTGCCGGGCCTTGCGAGAAGGCATCGGTGGAGTTGTTGCTCTGGATGACGATGCCGCAGGCCTGATTGACGATCTCTGAGGTGCTGCACACAATATTCTCCTGACCGTCGATACCGGGATTGACGGCGGTTTGGCGGATTCTGGGGGCACGGGTAATGACCTGTCCGTCGTTGCCTACGCCGTCAAGTGCAAGGGCGTTGCCTTTGACAATCACCGTACTACTGCCGCCCATCAGGTCGCCGCTGTAGTCCACGTTGCCGATCACAATCTCTGGAGCGGAGATAACGATACGCTCAGGGTCACGGTAATAGCGGCCACTGTCCATCCTGCTGAATATCTCGGCCTTCATCTGCTGTACAGCCTGTTTCTGGGCATGAATTTCCTCCAAGTCTTTTTGCACGCTCTGACGGAAGTCCGTCATCAGTTTCTTCCAACTGTCAAATATATAGTCTGCCATATTCTTATGTATTTATTCAAATTGTTAATGAGGCTATCTGCCCAATAATCTCCGGAGCATCTCCAATATCCACCAGTCTCTTCGCGATTGTATGGAGGCTGGATTGTCTGCAAGCTTTACAAGATCAAGGATGCCGTTTATGTGATATCTCTTCTTGAAATCATCTACTTCATCGGGTGAGATGTCGCCTACCTTGTTCTCAGTGAACGTGGGCTTGTCGTCTTGTTTGTCGTTGGGCTCTTGCTGGGTGTTGATGCTCTGCTGGGTGCTTGGCTCCTGCTGGGTGCTTGGCTCCTGCTGGTCGTTTGCCCCCTGTTGGGTGCTTGGCTCCTGCTGGGCGTTTGTGCTCTGCGCATTGCTTGTTCCCTTTATGACAGCAGCACTTGCTGCCACACCTCCTATGACTGCAGCACCTCCGAATACTGCAGCAGTACCAGTGAACGTTCTCACTCTTGTGCTGTGCTGATTGCTATAACTTTGCTGGATGTTGACACTTTGTTGCGTTCCTTGGTTTGGGTTACCATAAACGCCGTGGCTCTGCTGAACATTCTGACTCTGCTGAGCATTGTTGGTCTGTAGGTTGTTGCTTCCTTGCTGACTCTCGCCATTTTGTTGAGCATGATTGGCCTGATGCTGTTGGCTGCCAGCGTTCTGTTGGCTGCCAATATTTTGTTGATTGCCTTGTCCTTGTTGATTGTCTGAACCTTGCTGACTGCCTGAACCTTGCTGATTGCTTGAACCTTGCTGATTGCTGTCAGTTTGTTGCGCTACTTGGCTCTGCTGACTGTTCGTGCTCTGGCTTGGTTGACCGTTCGCACTCTTGCTTTGTTGGCCGCTTGTGCTTTGAGCCTCTTTTGAATTCG
>JAFPEE010000058.1 GCA_017389705.1 Prevotella sp. | reverse complement strand
ATAGCCACCTTCGTATGTTGTCTCCTTAATGGTGAACGAAGGTATGATAGCCTCGTGGCCACCCATATTGTACGTCATCGAAGGGATGATAAAGTCACTACCGGCATAGACAATGGTGTCGCTCTCTACATTGACAGTAGTTGTCATCACCGAAAACGATGCCTTACCGGCAAATTTCATAGCGCCATGCTGGGCAATTGAGTTGGAAACGAATGCCGCAAGGGCAAACAGGAGTGTAAAAATCTTCTTCATCTTTTATCTAATTAAATGTATTTTTATCGAGGTGCAAAGGTACGCATTATTTCCAACCTGTGAAATACCCAAAAATGACGATTTCCACTAAATACCTACTTCTTGTTAATCTGGTTTTGCAGACTTACACAGGTGCGCAATGCTTAAAACACCGCGTTTTAGGTATTGCGCACCTTATTTATTTGCCGTACCTTTGCAGCCGAAATCAAGAACGATAAAAATGAGAACGACGACAGCGATTCCCACAGAGATGAAGGTACTGATGAATCACATCTACGAGTTGCATAAAGGTGTGCGCCACATGGTGCTGTTCACCTGCAACAAGAGGTACAGTGAACTGGCCATTCAGCGACTGGAGAGCCAAGGTATTCCATACCTGTTGCAGCCTGCAGGTCAGCAGAACCTGAACGTGTATTTCGGGCGGCGTGAGTGTTTGGAGGCCATCCGGCTCATCGTCACCCGTCCGCTGAACCAGCTCACACCCGAAGAAGATTTCATCCTCGGAGCTATGCTCGGCTATGACCTCTGCGCACAATGCGAACGGTACTGTAAGCGCAAAAACGGATGTAAAAGCGAGTGCAACGGGAAATGTGAGGGGAAATGCATCAACAGAAATTAATAACTTCTTTTGAATAAATCATAAAATGAACGCAACAATTGTAATCTATGGTTCCTCGACAGGAACATGCGAGGCCATCGCAGAGAAGATTGCCTCGAAACTGGGCTGCGAGGCCCTGAACGTACAGGACTTGACAGCTGACATCGTGGCCGCTAACCAAAACCTGATCCTCGGTACTTCGACATGGGGCGCAGGCGAATTGCAAGATGACTGGTACGACGGACTGAAGACACTCCAAGGTGCCGACCTCAGTGGCAAGACCATCGCCCTCTTCGGCTGCGGCGACTGCTCATCATATAGTGACACGTTCGTAGGTGGCATGGGCGAACTCTACAACGGCATTAAGAATAGTGGTGCCAAGTTCATTGGCAGCGTAGAGACCGATGACTATACCTTCGATGACTCCGAGGCTGTCATTGACGGAAAATTCGTCGGCTTGCCCCTCGACGACATCAACGAGGATGACAAAACCGACACTCGCATCGAAGCTTGGATCGCCGCCATCTCTCCTGAATTGTAATCACAGGTATAAAATTCATAAAGTATTTGTTTAGTTTAATGAGATGGCTGGCTGTGATGGTCAGCCATCTATTGCAAGAAACAATATGGTATTATTGAAATCAAATTCTCTGCCAGATTCTGGGAACCGAATCCCTACCTGGCTTTTGTGTCTTTTGTCGGCAACCACATTGATTCCTGCCATCCTGCTTGCTTTGTCATTCATCAATGGCTGGAGTTGGCTGTGGATGGCTTTTTTCATCATCCTTTTTATCGTCTCAACGGTATTTCTATGTTATATGGCCAAACTCTACGATGTCTTTTCATCCAGCGGAGGTGGTAGGAAATAAAGATTTATGTCAAAATTTTCGTATTTTTCACAAATCCTTCGTATCTTTGCAACTGATTATTATTCATTAAATAAAAGACTACGATTATGAACATTTCAAAGAAAATGCAGGATGCGTTTAACGCACAGATTACAGCCGAGCTGTATTCATCGAACCTCTATCTCCAAATGGCCTTCTGGTTCCGCAAAGAGGGCTGGAAGGGCTTTGCCGCCTGGATGTTTGACCACTCGAATGAGGAGAAGGAACATGCCTTGAAGATGGCCAATTTTGTATTAGACCGAGGTGGTGAGGCCGTGGTGACTGCCATCGACGCGCCCGAACAAGACTACAATGATCCGAAGAGTATCTTTGAGTACACGCTGAAGCACGAGATGTGGGTGACGGAGAAAATCAACGAGTTGGCCGATGTGGCTGATGAAGAGCATGACCGTGCAAGCATCAATTTCGTAGACCAGTTCATTGACGAGCAGGTGGAAGAGGAGAAGACCGTGCGCGACATCCTGAACCTGTTCCGCCACCGCGACGGCCATACCGTAGCCACCATCGATGATATCGTAGGTTCTGTGAAGGAGTAAGTACCTTTACAGAAGCATGGTTATGGATTTACAGGGTTTCCTCACATCGCTCTTGAACGTGGTCTGCGAGATGGCTCCCTACCTGCTATTGGGATTCTTCATCGCAGGAGTGCTGCATGTATTCGTGCCGCAAAAGTTCTATGCCAACTATCTTTCGCGTAACAATAAGCTGTCCGTTGTTTGGGCGGCACTGTTGGGCATACCCCTCCCGCTGTGTTCATGTGGAGTCATCCCTACGGCTATCGGTCTGAGGAACGAGAAGGCTTCAAAGGGAGCCATTGCTTCGTTTCTCATTGCCACGCCACAGACAGGCATCGACTCCATCTTGGCAACTTTCTCGCTGATGGGACTTGGCTTTGCCATTATTCGTCCTACAGCGGCACTTATTACGGGTGTCTGCGGTGGATTGTTGGTAAACCGTTTGGTTCGTGAGGATGACGTGAAGGAGGATGTGTCCGCTTCATGCCAAGTAGACAGCGGAAACAGGATT
>JAFPEE010000057.1 GCA_017389705.1 Prevotella sp. | reverse complement strand
CAACTTGAAAGCCCACTCCTTCAGGCGACCATCGCTCTCGAAATCCACCGTTTTCTCGCGCTCCATCATCTCAAAGTTGGTGCTGGGCAAGGGAATACAAGTGAGTCGCGTAGCGAGTCCAGAACCAAAGTTCTGCTCATTTACTTTCTTCTTCAACGCAATGGGCGTACCTGTATAGATGTAGTTCCACGTCACGAAAAAGTTCTGCACCACACTATCCAGATTCGAGTACGCCTGACCATCCTCTTCATTGTGGAATGCCTTCAATTCCAGACTCTGCTTGTCTATCCACGATCCGCCTTTCTGCACCGTCAGCGTATTATCCAATTCGGTGTCGAAGGTTAGCATGTGCAGCTGCATCTCCTCGCCGTCCACTACTTCCACGGCATTCACCATATCCTGAATGAACTGCGCGTTCGACGTGCGAGCCGGATGCACCCTGAACAACGCCTTTGGCTTCTGAGGTTTCTCCTTGTTCGCACCCTTGGTCTTCATTTCTTCCTTGTATCGGTTGATGGCCGCAATACCAGCCTTATCCGCGGCCACCATAGGAGCCGCCAAGAGTTTGAACAGTCGAGTAGCAAAAGACCTACCAGATGCAGGTTCGCCAATAATCAGCGTCGAGTTATTCAGGCGTCGCAACTCCTCAGGGCGATGATAGAACCTGTAAGTACATCTTGTCATCAGCGTCATCAACAGTCCGCCACCAACGAACATCGCCGCCGGATATTGGTTCTTCTTCAGACCCTTGCAAATATCACGCAGCAGCGGAAAATCCTCAAACAGACCTTCTATCTGTGCGCCCCACTCCCAAAGCCAACGCTCGATGTCGCTTTCCGTCACCGATGCCGCCGACGCTTGCGTGCCCTGCGTAATCTCGTACCACGTCTTCCCGCACGCCTCCTTGATAGCCTCCTGCATGGCCTTACTCGGTTGCTGAGAGAGATATTTCTTCTCCTTCTCTGCCATACGCTCAGCGGCACTGGCCACAGTCTGCTCCACATTCTCGTCGCGCTCGTCGATGATCTCCTGTACCCACTTCTGCGCCTTGAGCGCCTGAAGGGTCTTCTGCCTGTCGCCATCGAAGAGCACAAGCAGATCTGAGGCGAGTTTGAGGCTCTCATTATGTCTGTTGCTGTCAGCCGCGCATGGCAACTTGCCAGCGTAACGGCAATCAATGATATGCTGAACATCATACCCACGCCACGTTAACGATACTGCCTTAGCATCCACATTCCCGACAGTCTCAGACCCTGATTCAGCTTTCTTACCGGCCACAGCAGCAGGCGCAGCAGCACCAGAATGACCAGCCCTATACTCAGCATCGTATTTCTCAGCAAATTCTTTGTTCTCATACGTAAACAGTTCTTTGTCAATATACAAAATATCCGATTCCTTGCAGATGAAGCTCATGCGGCTTGCATCCTTGCAACTTTCGTCAACCTCCACGCCAAGCACCTCGGCCATGGCATGCTGGTTGTCGATGAGATTACCCTTCGCGACGTCGGCCTTGAAGACAATTTTCAGTCCATAGCCAGAGGGTGTGATATAAATGAGCAATATGCCCAATGCTCCAAAATCAAGTGTCTTCCACTCAGCGAACTTTTTCTGAGGATTCTCCACGTGATCCACGTCCATTACTACGAGTCCCGTCAGGCGGGTGGCCGCCTGCTTGCGCCAGCGGCCCACCTTGCCGTTCTTGGATAGGGTCTCGTCAAACATCGCCTGAAAGATGAAGGCTGGCAGCTTGCGCTTCAACGAAGCCTCGCCTGTTTCGCGATACTTGTCGATGTTATCGTTCCACTGCGTAGCACTTACCAGCGCATAGAACTGCTGTTCATCAACAGGCAATGTCGGATTTACAAAACTCTTCTGATAACTGAACATACTTCCTATAGATTAAAGATCAAACATTGTCCATAATCTCCTCGATCTCCAGCACGCTCATCGCCTGCTTCAGTTCACGATGCATCACCACTTCCACCAGTCGGCGACCTAAAGTCTTCTTGGCGCTGGTGTAAAACTTGTAACGCTGCGGCGACTCCTTCAGCCAACCGTTCTCCAATTGGCAGATCACTCGTTCGTGACGGTCACGCGGCTGACGATTGTACGCCTTAAAGGTTAAACGACCCGTCTCCTCATCAATGTAGAGGACACCTTCCACTCGCTTGCCCGCGATGAGCTTAGTCATCAGTTCCAGGGCATTCAAAATCCAAATGTATTTTCGCATAACTTATCGAATTATGAGCATCGGAAAGCGAAGTTTTAGTTGAGCTCATTCGTACGTACACATTTCCTCGCTCATCCTCCGACTCAGTTATTTACTTCTATACCTTTTTACCATATCGGCGCATCATGTATTTCATGTGACCGGCAAACATCAGCGTCGGCATGTCTGCCTTTAGCATCTGAGAGATGGTCTTGAAGTGCTGAGTCGCCATGGCACTCTTGAATGCCATCTTCGTGCCCGTCATCACATACACCACCAGCGCATACGCCATTGCCGCACGATCCAGCGGATGATAATACTCCAGCATCTTCGCCACCTTCTCGCGACTCTCCTGAGTGAGCCAGAGTTCAAGCAGCTTCACCATCATCTTCGTAGCCATCGTGGTTTCCCAAGAACCGATGGATTCTTCACCATCGGTCTTCTCAATCCAAGGAGCCAGGTACAGAAGAATCTGACTGATTTCTGAGTTCTCTTCATTGCTACCTATTTCAGTTGTCGTAGCTTCCAACATGACTGTCTTTGCCATAAATCTTAAACCTTTATTAGTGATACAAAAAAAATTTGCCAACGGTCGTCATTTCTGATTTCCGTTGGCAAAGATTCTAAATCCAGTTTCAGATTTACAAGTCTTTCCTATAATAATTTAATTTCTCCTAAATCGATGATTTTTAGATACTTAACTGAATCCACCAATGATTTTAAAAGTGGATTCAAGTGGATTCAGGCGGATTCAGTCACAGGATACTTCTTTAGCAGCCCTCTTAGCAGTCCAAAAAGCATATTTGCCTCCGTCGAATCCAATTTGTCACTCATGCGCTTCACTGCGCTCGATGGTTTATTATAATAAGGTGTAAAAGCAAATTCCAAGTCAGTAAACTGGAGGTCACGCGCCCTCAGTTCTTCTATCTGTAGCAGTTTGCCAATAAAGGGAGCCACAATCATCACGCCATCATATTTTGAGGAGGTGCTTATAAACTCATTGATTTTGTTCTCATGGTTCTTCCTCAGGTCGTCCATCATCTTCGCGATGCGCTTACCGTCCACAAAGAACACATACTCACCCTGCCATGCTCTGGTATTGGTCTTGATAGTCTCACCATTCTTCTTGGCCATCTCCAAAACGATAGCCTTAACCCTGTTTACAAACACGTCGGCAGGAGGAAGGTCCGGCTTCACCTTAACCTTAGGCTCATTGTTCTCAGCCGTTTCATCCACCACCTCTTCAAAGTCGGCAAACTCCTTCTCCAGTTCCTCAGCCTCCTTTTCTTCCTGCTGCTTCCAGTCGCCCTTCTGCCCAGGCACATTGT
>JAFPEE010000056.1 GCA_017389705.1 Prevotella sp. | reverse complement strand
TAATCTTAAGAAATTTAAGTTTGTGCAAAAGTAGCCATTAGCTCGGAGCTACACAAGATGTGAAAATTGGACGCTTACACTACCACATATAGGTCCTTCCCAATCCACCAATACCTAACCCTCAAAGTCAACGAAGTTAAATGTCAAAAGTGGGAAAGTGGGAAAGTGGGAAAGTTGCGGTTAAGCGAGTGCAGTGCCATGCTTGCTTGAACACTGCCGAGTGTGAGAGTTTTCGACGAAGTCAAAAAGTTCCATTCATACCCAATAAATCGTTAAAAAACCTTTCATTTACGCATATAATAAGGTGATTTTTCATAAGACCGCATTCTTTTCTGCAAAAAAATCGCTATCTTTGCCCCAAAATATAGTAAATTGGGATTATTATGACAACAATAGAGTTAAGAACATCCATTGCAGCAGAACTCGATCAGATGAGTGTCGAGATGCTGGAGAGCGTGTCGCGCTACGTGAAGCGGCTGCGCCATCATCCACGTCCCGCCAGACAGTCCGTGCAGAGCCGCCGTGCCGAGAGTGCCGATGCTGTTGCATCAGGTCTTTCGCCCCGTGTATTGCAGTTCCAGCGCGGCAACCCCTGGTATGCTACCGACGAGGAAGTTGACAAATTGCGTCAGGAATACTTAGCTGAGAAGTACAAATGAAACGAGTATTCGTTGATGCCGACTGCATCATAACCCGCAACAAGAAGGACTTCTCTGCCTCCGAGATTCCCGTCTATGAGTTGGACGAGTTTCTTGATATGATGGAGCAGAAGTCAGAGTAAAATATAGATAGCATCAAGAGTGGCTCATGTAGCCCACCAACCAGCCCCGATTATCGTTGGCAACGGTGGTAAAACGATGCGAGTGAACGATAAGGATCTATTCACTAAACAGTAAACGATATGGAAAGCACAGCGGAACCGACCCTACTGTGCGCTTTTCAGATTTTGCGGATAATGCCGAAGCTGATGCCAGTCAAACGGCTTATCTGACGGATGCTCCCACCAAAGGCTTTCAGCTTACGGATAACCTCGTTGCGCGTTTTCTGGTCATAATGTTGGAGGCTCGAAGCACCGGTACAGCCCGTGATTTCTGCCATATAATGGCGTAGCCTGTCGTCACTTATGCGCTGTTCCGTCTCGTTGTTAAGATCAAGAATGTTAAGGGCTTTTGGCAATGGGTCTTCTATCAGTTCGAGGAGCTCTTTCTTGGCTATGCGATTCAGTACGTGTTGGCTGGTACAGACAGGGACAGCACAAACCTTCGTGTCGTCATACTCGCACAAACTGCTCCAGGTATATTCTCCTGCCGTCGTAGCGATGCCCGCTGCCATAGGATTTTGGTGAATGTACCTCAGCAAGGTTACAAAGTAGGCCCAATCATTTACCGGTTCACTCTTAAAACGGTCTTGAAACACCTGACCGGAGTGCTCATATTTGTAGTTAAAATACTGAGCATAGGAAATGGCTATACTCTTGATAGGAGACACTATGCCCTCTTCCAGTTCACGAACCAGAAGGTGTACATGGTTTGGCATCAAGCAGTAGGCATATAAAATGATGTGCGGTGGCAACATCTTGCCGCTATTGTCCTCGGGGAACGCCTGCATACGCAGCAGTTTCAAGAACTTCCAGTAGTCACCTCTATCCTCGAAAATGTTTTGATGGTTAATGCCGCGCATCATAACGTGGTATATCCCCGTACCGCTTTTCTCTCTTTGTTTCCTAGGCATAATAAATTTCTAGTTTCAACGGCAAAGATAAGAATAATTTGACAACCGACCAAAGAAAGAGACCAAAAAGTGCACAGTAGGGTCGGTTCCACTGTGCACTTGATGAGGGAAGCCTTTCTCTATGAGGGTGTGTTGTCTGTCTAAACAATTCTCGCTGGGGGGTGTCTACTCGTGTACGTAGAGGTTCCAGCCGAGGTAGGTCTCGATGGCCTCGTTGAGGATGTCGACGACATCGGTGCGGCACATAGCGACATGATGCTCGAAGCCGTTCTTGCAGATGTATTTCATCAGCTTCTGCAGGTTGTCGACCTGAGTGACGGCGATACAGCCATCCATGCCGTAGGGGTCGTTGGTCAGCTGACCCTTGCCCAAATAGGCCTTGATGCAGCCCTTGGGATCGTCGGTAGAGATGCGGAAGAAGGTGAAGGGACCTTCTGAAACCTTAGCATAAACGGCACCGAAGGTGTTGATCTTACCCAGTGTACGACCGAGTACACCGAGAGGGCCGAGCTTCAGGTCGTCGTTGCCCACAAACGACTTGGCATAGTTGCCACAATGGGTGCAGACGCACTTGTTACGATCCTCGGCGAAGTTGTTGTTCCAGTCGAGCAGGGCTGAAGCCTTACCGCTAGCCAACGTCAGCGCATACATCGATACGGCACCGGCAAGGTCGGTCTCACAGGCTGCAGGAATCAGTTTATCAGAGAGCATCGACATGGTGACGCAGGGTGCACAGCCGTAGTTCTGCTCCAGCGAGTCCCAGCACTGGATAGCGACAACCTGCACGTCGTTGGCCTCGATCCAGTTCTCGACAGCTACGCTGAACTTAGCCTGCAGACCCAGTTTCTCCTTGTACGAATCGGGCACCTTGGCATAGTTGCAGGTGCGGTTGCACATCTCGATGAACTTCGGATCGTCGTCCTTGATCTTCTGGGCAGCATAGAGAATCTCGCTGAGGTCGGCAGGAACGACGGTGATGCCGGAGCGCTGCAACAGCTTCTCAGAGGCGCGGCAGGTGTTGAAGCCCAGGGGACGCGTACCGATCTGCCCCAGACGGCAATGGCGAAGACCATTTACCACGCGGCAGATGGCGGCGAAGCGGTCGATATCCTTCTTCAACAAGGGGTCGTAGATAGAATAGGTGTGCAGGGTGGTATCCGTAAAAGGAATGCCATACTGATAGAGGTTGTTGCATACCGAGATCTTACCGCAGAAGGCATCACGGCGCGAATCGAGATCTACCTTGTCGTTCTCGTCGTCGCAGGCCTGTACCATCACGGGCACGTTCAGGTCGGCATCGCTGATGGCATTGATGATACCAATCTCGAAACCGAAGTTAGGCAGCGAAACGATGATACCGTCAATCTCGTCGCGGTGGGCGCGGAACTGCTTCGACACCTTCAGTCCGTCCTCGCGGGTCTCAATACTGCTGCTGCCTGTTGGTGTAGCATCCTCTGGCAGGATGATATATTCATAGCCACCCTCTTCCAGGGTCTTCAGCAACTGCTTACGTACGTCCTTAGCTAGTTCTGAGTTAAAATAGGCGCGTGTTCCGATAATCACGCCAAAACATGTCTTTCCGTTTTTCATAAAGTTCTGTTTTTAGTTTATTATATTTTGATTTATTCTTCGTATCACTTCAGCCACGACCAGCGCTCAGCCCAGTCCTTCATGATTTCCTCACGAACCGATTGTTGTGTATTGGCACCGGCACAGTTGTGCCAGAAGTCCTCAGGGGCATAACTGTCGGTCCACCACTGGTTGCCCACTAACAGGTCAGTGTTCTTAGGCGCAACGTCCCAAGTATTCTGAACGGTAATCTGTCCCTTGATGGGTTTGAAACCTTTGATGGTAGAGGTGATGGTGTAGTCGAGCGTACCGGTATAGTAGGTGCTGTGGCGCAGCACGTAGAGTCCGTTGCCCTTGTAGTAGCCCTTCCACTGCTGCTTACGGATGTCGAGGGTGATGCAGGCAGAGTCGACGGCAATGTCCTTGCGGTTGGGACCCTTCAACTGCCACTCGATGATACCGCATATTTGTGCAGTATCTTGTGCGGTGGTGGCACCATAAAAGACGGTGCGGGGTGTGCGGTTGGTCTTGACAAAGCGACCTGCCCATGACTGCTGCTCAGGATTGCTGGGGTTGCCACGCATGAGATAGAGCAGGGACGGGGTGTCACCCAACTTGGGATTGCCCTTGTAATAGGCAGCGAAGTCGCGTCCTAAGTTGCCGGCATCCTTGATGTGGTGTTCGAAGAAGCCCACATTCCACTCATCCTGGTTCTTCGAGTCGTAGATAAAACCGCGATAGGTGGTGTTGTTCTCTATCATCCAAAGGTTGGGGAAGTTTTTGACGATGTAATAGTAGGCATTGACGCCCCACTTCTTGTTTGGACCGCCAATCCAGTGAACACGCAGGCGGGGTGCGATGTCGGGGGCATCGTGCAGCGCCTGGGCCACATCCTCCAGACAGCCCCATACCAAGACGTACAGCGGACGGTCGTCCTGACGGCGAGCTTGCTGCACAATCCACTGAGAACCCTCCGTAGGCTCACCCCAGCCACAGGCGGGAGCCTCACTCATGCGACCCTGCTTTACCAGCGGGCGCAGCTGTGCGGGTGTCATCAGTCCGCTGACGTGCTGGCTCAGTCGGGGCAGGTCTTTCTCGTAGACGTCAATCATACGGAGTATCTCGCCCTTGTGTCCGTCGCCAAAGGAGGGTGACGAGATGAGACCTTCCAGGTCGAACTCGTTGGAGTACATTAGCAGATGGGCCACCGACTGGTTGTCGTCGGGATCGGTACCGCCAATGTCGCTGCTGATGATGACACGCGGTTTACGGGGTTTCACCGTCACGATATAGCGTGCATACGATGTCAGGCGGGGAGCCGTCATGTCGTAGGCCTCCAGGATGACGTGGATGGTCTTCGGCTCGGTGACCTCAGGAGCCACAAACCACGTCTGCGCATCGGTTTCATTGAAATACATCAGGTCGACGTTGTCCTTGTAGGTACCCGAGGGGTACTGGTACCAGGCCACGCGCCAAGGGGTGTTGTACTTCTCAGGATTGGCCTCAACCTGCTGGCGGGTGATGCCTACCTGTGTCCACAGTTCGCCGCGCGTTTTCCACAGCGCATCAACGTCAATCGGGTCTGGGTCGCTGACGATGGCACTCAGGCGCACGGTGTCGCCACTATGTACCGTCATATCGAGTCCCTGCGGCACCTGGATAATGGGTTTGTGGTTGGCCTGATTGTAGCTGGGCGATACGCACCACTCGAGGCGAGCCTGGAAGTCGTGCATAGCGGGTTCTATCCATTCGCGCAACTGTCCGAAGCCGGTATCGCGATAGACGCGTGAACGTTGAACGTTGGACGTTGTACGTTGAACATTATAGAAGCAGCCGCCCCAGCCACCGTAGGTGGGGTCTTCATAGCTGCGCAGACCGTTGTCCAGCGAATAGAGGAAGGCAGGGGTGTCGCCCTCGCTGATATAGGGCTGGGTGTAGAGATTGCCAAGCGGGTTCTTCTTGTTCCTCATGTAGCGGTTCACGAAGTCGGTGGTGTTCGTCATCGTGCCGTAGTCCCAGCTGCCGCTGAAATGATGGTTCAGCAGAATGGTCACCAAGGGATGTTCGCGTTCGATATACGAGCCGCCAGCATCCTGATACCAGATGCAGTAGAGCACCGCCTTCGAGACGGCACGCTCGTAGTCCTTAGGGTACTGTGCCTTCAGCTTCTGGAAAGCCTTAGCAGCCGTATTCGTACCTCCCCAGCACTGGATGAACACAGGGCGTGGGTCTTGCTCCAACAACACCTCGACGATGCGGTCGGAGCCCGGCGTGTCGGTCCAGCCTGTCGGGTCTACCTTGGGGGCTGCTCCCGGCAGCGTCATCTTACACTCCTTGCCACCCAGCACTACATGCGAGGGGTCTTCGTCGCCTACATATACTCGCTGGCGCAGGTAGTCAGGAGTAGGGTAATCGGCGTCGTGAACTTTCAAGTTAGGATACACCTTTTCGTAGGCGTCCAGCTGTTTCTTCAACCAAGGCTCATGACTCCAGCCCCGCTTCTGGAAACAGGAGTTGGTCTGGATGATGGCATCCACCTGCATATCATTGGTATAAAGCAGGAAGTGCACCATCGAGCAACGGTCGTCCGTCTCGGCATCAGTCAGTACGATAACCCTGGGCTTGTCGGCTCTCGCTATGATGACTCCTAAAAATGCCAGTACTATACAGGCAATCGTTTTCATGTTCATATTCATCGTTGTTTTTTATCGGTTTGTACTCGTTGTCCTAGCGTATTATGACTTTGCGGCCATTGATGATGTAAAGTCCCTTGGTGGGCTTAAACCTCTTTGTTATTTGATAATCACCTTCTTGCCTTTATTGATATAGATGCACTGTGTGGGTGTTGCAACACGCACGCCCTGGAGGGTATAATAGCTGTCATTATTGATCGGCTTTACAAACGGGGATTCGTTGATGCCGGTAACATCCGAAGCCTGTGTCTCGCCCTGCAGCTCTCCGCCCTCGTTTTGTGCAGCCGTAATGTCAGCCACCAGGGAGTTAAGATAGATTTCAAGGTTCGTATAGCCACTCTCAGCAATGGCATTGCCGTCGGACTTGTTGTTCTTGTCCAGCCCGTGCTGGTCTTCCCATTCGTCAGGCATACCGTCACCGTCGGTATCGGTCTTGGCTTCTTCTTGCTTCAGTTCTGGCCAAAGGGTGGGAATCACTGACTTGACATCGTCCTGCGAATTGATGAAACCCTTGCTGTTGCCACTACCTGTGAAGGTCGCCTCACCATTACGGGCATCGCTGACCATGATTTCGTCCAGTGCATCGCGATGGAGTGATGCCCCTGCATATTTCAATACCTGTTCGTAGGCTTTCTCTGCAGTATGGGTAGTAGTAGCGAGGAAGTGGATGGGTTCGGCCAGACGGATGGTATCCTTCGTCTTCTGGGTATAGGTACCGTCGTTGCCGTTGGCATCTATCTGGTTGTAGATGCCGTAGGTCCAGTTGTCGTTGGTGACTTGAGAATACTTCGAGTTGACATTGCCGTCAACGTAGTATTTGCCCCATACGTGCCACATCACGTCCCACTGGTTGGGCTCGGAGGTATTATGCTTGGTATATTCTGAGGTACGGATGTTGATGCTGGCGATGCGCTGCTGTACGGTAGTGCTGCGCGATGCCGTGCCAGGGCCTGGCTTGTAGTAGTTGTTGATGATGTTGACGTTCATGCCCTCACCGCCATAGCAGCCGTTTCCACCCCAGTTGTAGATAACGTTGTTGCGCAAGTCCATGCGCTCATCGGTCTGAGTGCCGGGGCGCGGCCCCAGACGAGGGGTACGGCTGGTGTGGTGAATCATCAGGTTGTGGTGGTAGGAAGCACCGCTGCCGCCCCAGTTGCCACCATAGCCGTGTTTTCCTTTGGAGTGGCCTGCATCGACCAGGCTCTGCGATGAGATGCACCACTGTACGGTAATGTCCTTCGAACCATAAACAGAGAGGCACTCGTCGATAGACCAGCTGACAGAACAGTGATCTACAATGATGTTCTTTCTATCCATCGCTCCTAGACCGTCACCCTCATGGGCATTCGGATTTGTTTTCAGTGCTTCGTTGCCTAAACGGAAACGGACATAGCGCACAATCACGTTTTCATCAAGCGTTACGGGGTAGTTGGCAATGCAAATGCCGTCACCGGGAGCTGTCTGTCCGGCAAGCGTCGTGTTTTTGCTGATTCGTAATGCCGATTTCAGCATGATAGTACCGCTAACGTCGAATACGATGGTACGTGGTCCGCTTTGTGCATTAGCCCAGCGCAGTGATCCTATCAGCGACGTCTTGCCGTTGTCCTCTAATGTGGTGACATGATAAACCTTGCCGCCACGACCACCTGTCGTGAAACGACCAAATCCCTCAGCCCCAGGAAATGCAAGCTGTTTATCCTGAGCCATGATTGTCACACAGCTCATCAGCATGAGTGCAACTGCTCCAATAAATAGAAAAACTTGTTTCACTTCGATTAGTTTAATGTTGTTTGCTATTTCTTTGAGAATCTGTCCATGATGACTGCGAGGAGAATCACGAAGCCCTTGATGACCTGCTGCCAGAAAGGCGACACGTCGAGCAGGACGAGACCATTGTTCAGTACACCGATGATGAGGGCACCCACCACGGTTCCGAGAATGCTGCCACGTCCGCCACTAAGCGATGCGCCACCAATGACGACAGCAGCTATGGCGTCGAGCTCATAGCCCAAGCCGGCATTGGGCTGGGCTGAGTCCAGACGGGCCGTAACCAGAATACCTGCCACAGCCGAGAGGATGCCCGCCAGGGTATACACCAACAGCACCACCCGATTGACACGGATACCCGACAGCAAGGCTGCACGCTCATTGCCACCGATGGCGTAGATGTAGCGTCCTGTGCGCGTCTTCTTCATATAGAAGGCAAAGGCCACGATGATAACGACAGCTATCCATACGGGCATGGGAACACCGAGGAACCACCCCGTACCGATGAACTCGAAGCCACCGCCCAGACTGGTAATGGGGAAGCCACCCGTATAGAGCATGGTGAGTCCGCGGGCAATGGTCATCACACCTAACGTAGCCACAAAGGGCGGCACCTTGAACTTAGTCACCAGGAAACCGTTGAAACCACCAAGAACGGCACCTACCAGCAACGCAGCCAGACAACAGCCCCAGAAGGTGATGCCCACATAGGTGTCGGCACTGGTGAGGTCGAAGCCCTGATGGGCCAGTCCTGCCGCAATGGCGCCACTGAGGGCCAGCACAGAGCCTACGCTCAGGTCGATACCTCCCGTCAGGATGACGAGGGTCATACCCACGGAGATGCAGAGGTTGACGCTGGTCTGGCGTAGCACATTAAAAAAGTTATCGCTGGTGGCGAAGTTCTCTGACAGGATAGTCATCGCCATACACATCAGCAACAGGGCTATCAGCGGTTTCGCTATGGGATTTTGAAGGATTTGTTTCATTGGGGTAAAGAGGCTTTTAAGATTTGTCTATCGTCGAAATGCTGTCGTTCGAAGGTGTCGCCTACGCACCCTTCGCGCAACGTCATGATACGGTCGGAGAGTGCCATAATTTCCGGCAACTCCGAGGATACCACGATGATGGCCATACCCTCTGAGGCCAGTTGGTTGATCAGGCGGTATATCTCGTTCTTAGCATGGATGTCGATGCCACGGGTGGGCTCGTCCAGGAAGAGCACTTTGGGACGCGTCATGAGCCATTTGCCCAATACGATTTTCTGTTGATTGCCACCGCTGAGCTGACCTGCCTGCTGCAGTACTGACGTCGACTTGATACCCAACCGCTGGCGATAATTATCGGCATGCTGGCGCTCTTTCTTGCCGTCGAGCAGTCCCTGCGTCAGACATTCCACCAGAGCAGGCAACGTGGTGTTCTTCTCGATAGTCATACCCAGCACCAGTCCTTCGCGTTTGCGGTCCTCCGGACAGAGCGCCAGTCCGCAAGCCACCGCCTCCTCAGGATGACGGATGACGACCTCTTTGCCATCGATGATGATGCGCCCTGTGACCTCCTTAGCATGCAGTCCGAAGATGGCCTCGAAGAGTTCTGTACGTCCGGCACCCATCAGTCCGTAGAGTCCCAGCACCTCACCACTACGCACGCTAAGCGAGATATCGGTAAGGACATTTCTGCCAGGGTGGGCTACATCCTTCCACGTGAGGTGTTCCACCTGCAGCATCGTGTCGCCTAGCGGGTGTTCCTCTTTCACGAAGAACTCCTTGCGCTCACGACCTACCATCATTTGTACGATTTCATCAGGGGTGATAATGCCCGACGGTTCTCCATCGGGAATGGTGGCTTTCAATGGGCGTTCGTCAACCAACTGTCCGTCACGCATAATGGTGACGAAGTCTGCCAGTCGCCACACCTCGTCCATCTTATGCGAGATATACACGATGCCCACACCCTGGCTCTTCAGCTCCTCGATGAGGGCAAAGAGGATGTCGGTCTCGTTGTCGGTAAGTGACGACGTCGGCTCGTCCATAATCAGAGCCCGAGCCTGTAGCATCAGTGCCTTAGCGATTTCTACCAGCTGTTGCTGTCCTACACGCAAGGCGGTCATCAGCGTGTGGGTGTCTACGCTGAGGTGCAGACGGTCCAGCCACTGGCGTGCCTCACGGTGCATGCGCTGATGGTCTACGAGTCCGAAGCGTGTCTGTGGCTCGCGACCCATGAACATGTTTTCTGCAATATTCATATACGGCACGTTGCTCAACTCCTGGTGGATGATGGCAATGCCCTTCTGCTGGGCATCGGTGACACCTTGAAAGTGCTGCACCTCACCGTCTACCAGCACATCGCCCTCGTAGTCAGTATAGACACCCGAGAGGATGTTCATCAGCGTCGACTTGCCGGCACCGTTCTCACCCACCAGGGCATTCACCTGTCCGCTGACAATGCGCAGGCTTACCTTATTGAGCGCCAGTACACCAGGGAAGCGTTTTGTCACCTCGCGGGCTTCTACAATCACTTTCGGTTCAATCATCATTCTTCACTTGATAAGGAATAAGGGTGATTTGTTGCAAGTCAGTACTTTTCTGAATAGCCACACCAGCCAGGAACTCCACCTCACCATTTTCGTCGGCTTTGAAGTTCTTTACCTGCTGGGTGATATAGGTATTCATCGCTGCCGAGACGGCATTGAAGTCGGTGGTGTTCTGGAAATGGTCGATGTCGAACCAGCCACTTGCTTCGCGGGCTGTGTTGCCGAAGATGTGTTTCAGGGGAATCGTAATTTGGATACCTTCTGCCACAGCGTGCAGCTCATCGTCGGCGATGGTGGCATGCTGGCACTCGTCCTTAATGATATAAAAGGTTGGAGAACCGATGCCCAGCACACGACCATGCTGCTTGGCAAAGGCCTCGTCCTGGTAACCTTCCTTCATTTGCTTCAGGGTGATGGCACGCTGTTCCAAAGTGGCCAGCGAGTCTTTCATCAGCATGCTGACCAGCTCGTCAGGCTTCAGCTGCTCCAGCTGCTCACGACGTTGCTTTTCTGTCAGGTTCTCCGTATAAAACGCTCCCCACAGGGCCACAATGGCCAATATGACGCAAAGGATAATTTTCTTCATTCGTCCGTCCTCCCAAAGTTTCCGTATTGTGCCACGTTCTTCTTGTTCACCAGTTCCACAGCGACAGGAAGTTTCTTAGGCAGATTGTGATCACCCTTTATATAGCGGTCGGCTAGGGTTGCTGCCGTCTTCGCCATTGTCTTGGGGAATTGCATACCCGTTGCCTCCACCTTGCCTTCGCGGATGGCATTCACACAGTCGTCGGCACCGTCGAAGCCAAAGACCTTGATCTTGCCCGACTTGCCTGCTGCCAGCACAGCCTGGTAGGCACCCATCGCCATCGCGTCGTTGCCACAGAACACGGCATCGATGTCCTGATGGGCCTGCATCATCGACTCCATCACCTCCATCGCCTTGTTCTGGTCGAAGTCGGCATTTTGCTGGGCTATCATCTTCGGCCCTTCGAAACAGTCGACTACCGAGTGGAAACCGCGACTACGGGCCCAGGTATTGTTGTCGCCCACCAGTCCGAGAATCTCTACGTAACGTCCCTGTTTGCCCATTACCTCGACGAAGTATTCGCCCAGCGTGATGCAGCCCGAGTAGTTGTCCGACAGTATCTGCGTGACACAGGCTCCAGGGACGTTGATCTCACGGTCCATGCAGAACACGGGGATACCCTGACGGGCAGCAGCTTTCGCATTCACCGCTGAGCCGTCAGCATCTGTGGGGTTGAAGAGGATGGCCTTGTAGCCCGAGGCCAGGATATTGTCGAGGTGCTCGGCCTCTTTCGACGGATTGTTCTGCGAGTCGAAGAGGGTAGCTTCATATCCCAGTTCCTCACAGCGCGCCACAGCAGTCTGCCCCAACACCACAAACCAGGGGTTGTTCAGTGTGGAGATGACGACGGCAATGCGCTGTTTTTTCTGACTGTCGCCCTTGCACGAGGTAAAACCTGTGAGAAGCAGTAGCCCACAGATGATAGCGATAAGTATATTTTTCACCTTTCTTATTTCTTTATTAGTTGACCTACTGCGTTGCGCCAGCCCTTGTATAGTTGAGCGTTTTGAGTTGAGCGTTTAGAATCGGGCTGGTAGACCTTCGTCACCTTGCGCAGACCTGTCACCTCGTCGAAGCTCTTCCAGATGCCTCGGGCAAAGCCATTCATGATGACGGCACCTAGTGCTGAGGCATCGTCCACCTCGGTACATACCACCGGGGTGTCCAGCATGTCGGCCTGGAACTGCATGAGGAACTGGTTCTTCGTAGGTCCGCCATCAGCACAGATCTCCTGCAGACGACCTCCTGTAGCACGAGCCATCACGTCGACCAAATCCTTGATCTGATAGGCGATGGACTCCAGGGCAGCACGCAGGAAATGAGCCTTTGTCGTAGCGAAGGTGAGTCCGAAGACAGCACCCTTGACGTCGCTCTGCCACCAGGGAGCGCCAAGGCCCGAGAAGGCAGGCACGATGTATACGCCGCCATTATCGTCGACGCTGGTTGCCAGAGATTCCATCTCTGCTGGATGTCCCACCAGCTGTAACTGGTCGGCAATCCACTTCAGCGTGGCTCCCGTGCTGTAGATATTACCCTCGAAGCCGAAGTAGGTCTTGCCAAAGGCTGAGAAGCCTACGCTGGTCACCAGACCCTCGGGGGCTGCCTGAGGCTCTTCGCCGATGTTCACCATTACGCTGGAGCCTGTGCCGTAGGTTACCTTTCCTGAGCCAGGCTTGAAACACATCTGTCCTACCAGAGCACCATGTGAGTCGCCCAGCACACCAGCTATCTGAATGGGTTCCGCAAAGAGTCCCTCCAAGGTGGTCTCGCCATAGATGGCATCGCAGGGCTTCAGGTCAGGCATCATGGAGCGTGGTATGTCGAAGAGCTGCAACAGCTCGTCGTCCCATTGCATGGTGTGGATATTGAACAGCATCGTGCGCGAGGCGTTGGTACAGTCTGTGGCATGCACCTTGCCGCCAGTAAGTTTCCAGATGAGCCACGTCTCGATGGTACCCATCAGCAACTCTCCCTTAGCAGCCTGTTCGCGGGCTCCGTCAATGTTGTCCAACAGCCATTTCACGCCACTGGCAGAGAAGTTGGGGTCTATCAGCAGACCACTCTTGTCCTGCACACATTGCGCATAGCCTTTGGCGCGCAACTCACGACACAGCTCGGCGCCACGGGTGTCCTGCCATACTACGGCACGACTGATGGGCTTTCCCGTCGTCTTGTTCCACACCACAGCAGTCTCGCGCTGGTTGGTGAGGGCAATGCTATAGACAGCCTCTTCCTGAAGAGGGAGTTGGCTGATGGCTTTCACCATGTTCTGATAGATCTCCTCAGCATCATGCTCTACCCAACCCGTCTGGGGATAGTACTGCTTGTGGTCAACGTTGGTACGCGCCACGATGCGGCACTGATTGTCGAACAGCAGCGCTTTCGTCGACGAGGTGCTCTGGTCAATGGCTATGATTCTGTTCATTTCAGGAAGTCGATAGTTGATTTCACAATGCCTTCTGCATCCATACCATAGTGATGGAAGATCTCTGCATCAGAGCCATGAACGGCATTCTCATCGGGGATACCGATAATACGTACAGGAACAGGGTTCTCGCTGATGGTCTCACAAACCATAGCACCCAGGCCTCCAAACTTAGAGTGCTCCTCGACAGTCACGATACGACCTGTCTCACGGGCTGCCTTCAGGATAGCCTCGGTGTCGAAGGGCTTGATCCATGAGCAGTCGAGCACACGGGCGGAAATACCCTTCTCCTTCAGCTGCAGACCAGCCTGCCAGGCATGATAAACGGTCTCACCAGCAGCTACAATCGTCACGTCCTTACCATCGAGAATCTGGATGGCCTTTCCTGGTACTACCTCGAAATTGTCATCGGCATAAACGTCAGGAATAGCAGCACGACCTACACGAACATAGCAAGGCTTGTCGTAGTCGACGAGCACCTTAACCAACTTCTTGGTGAAACGCCAGTCAGAAGGCAGACAAACCGTCATGCCTGGGAAGGTGCGCAGAGCTGCGATGTCGTGCAGCGAATGGTGGGTAGCACCCAGGGCGCCATAGGCCACACCACCTGATACACCCAGAATGGTGACAGGGTTCTCTGAATAAGCGAGGTCTACCTTCACCTGCTCCAGGCTACGTGCCACATAGAAACAGGCTGGACCACAGCAAAACACCTTTTTACCTGAATGAGCCAGACCTGCTGAGATACCTACGGCATCCTGCTCGGCAATACCACACTCAACGAACTGCTCAGGCAGCGCGTTAGCATAGTCGCCCAGTGTTACAGAGCCGCGTGCATCAGTAGTTACGGCAACGATATCCTTGTCCTGACGTGCCAGTTCGAGCAACGTGTCAGTAAATTGTTTTCTACATGCAATCATTTCTTAGCCCTCCAAACCTTTAATTCGTTCTTCAATTTCTGCAACAGCATCCTTGCACTGCTGCTCGTTCAACACACCATGATGCCATTTGGCGATACCCTCCATGAAGCTCACACCCTTACCCTTTGTGGTATTCGAGATGAGCAGATGGGGCTTCTTGTTCTGATAGTCGATGGCCTTGAAGGTCTTCACGATATCCTCCATCGAGTCACCATTCATATCGATGACATCCCATCCGAAGGCACTCCAGCGCTCACGGATAGAGTCGATAGGCATCACATCCTCCGTATCACCACTGATCTGCAGGTGGTTGCGGTCGATGATAGCTACCAAATTGTCCAACTGGTACTTTCCTCCTGCCATAGCAGCCTCGTAGATAGAGCCCTCGCCCTGTTCACCATCACCCATCAGCACATAGGTCTTCCACGACTTCTGGTCCATCTTGGCGGCAATAGCCATTCCGACACCGATACTCAGACCGTGTCCTAGTGCACCTGAGTTAACCTCGATACCCGGTACCTCGATGGTGGGGTGACCAGAGAGGATGCTACCAAACTGACCCAGGGTATCGAGCACCTCAGGCTTGAGGAATCCTTTGGCTTCGAGCGTCACATAGAGGGCTTCCACACAGTGACCTTTCGACAGCACGAAACGGTCTCTGTCAGCAGCCTTAGGCTCTGCTGGGTTCAGATTCTTCATCACTTCAAAATACAGTGCCGTCATCACGTTCAGGCACGACAGGTCACCACCAATGTGACCAGCCTTAGCGGCATACACCACTTCAACAAGGCGCTTACGGTTATTCTCCGCAAGCAGTTCTAATTCTTTTACGTTCATAGTTCGTTTTTAAGTATATATTTTTATTATTAGATGAACGTGCACACGATTTGTCATCAGTTTTTTTTGGTATTTCGCTCAATTTGCAGTACCTTTGCAAGCTGAAAGCGAAAAACGTTTTGGAAACGTACATTTTAAATAGATAAAGATTATGGCAAAGAAAGCACTTTTGATGATTCTCGATGGATGGGGAATCGGAAAGCATGGCAAGGGTGACGTTATCTTCAATACGCCGACCCCGTATCTGGATTATCTCACCGCAGTGTCTGCACACTCGCAGTTGCAGGCCAGTGGCGAGGATGTAGGTCTGCCCGACGGACAGATGGGTAACTCGGAGGTTGGACACCTGAATATCGGTGCAGGACGCATTGTGTATCAGGACCTGGTGAAGATTAACCGTGCCTGCAAGGATGGCTCTATCGTGGAGAATCCTCAGGTGAAGGCTGCGTATACGTATGCCAAGGATAACAATAAGAAGCTACACCTGATGGGCTTGTGCTCGGACGGTGGTGTACACTCAAGCCTGGATCACCTTTTCAAACTCATCGAGGTGGGTAAGCACTATGGTCTGAAGAACCAGACCTTCGTACATTGCTTCATGGATGGTCGTGATACTGACCCCAAGAGTGGTAAGGGCTTCATAGAGCAGGTGTCTAAGGAGTGCGCAGCCAACGACGCTGCCATTGCCTCTATCGTTGGACGTTTCTACGCTATGGACCGCGACAAGCGCTGGGAGCGCGTGAAGGAGGCTTACGACCTGTTGGTAAAGGGCGAAGGCAAGCAGAGCAGCGATATGGTGCAGGCCATGCAGGAGAGCTACGACGAGGGTGTGACGGACGAGTTCATCAAGCCTATCCACAACGCTGCTGTCAATGGCTGCATTGAGGAGGGTGACGTCATCATCTTCATCAACTTCCGCAACGACCGCGCCAAGGAGCTTACCATCGTGCTGACACAGCAGGATATGGAGGAGCAGGGCATGAAGACCATCCCTGGTCTGCAGTACTACTGCATGACGCCGTACGACGCTTCGTTCACCGGCGTAAATATCCTGTTTCCGAAGGAGAACGTGGAGAACACCCTTGGCGAGTATCTCTCGCAGCAGGGCAAGAAACAGCTGCACAC
>JAFPEE010000055.1 GCA_017389705.1 Prevotella sp. | reverse complement strand
CCTAAGGGGAACTGGCGGATGTCGCCGTCGAGTGCAGCCATGCGTACTGCCTCCCAGACATCATCGTCGGTCAGCAGCGGATCGTTGAAGATGATGTTGTCGCGGATGGTGCCTTCGACGAGCTGGCCGTCCTGCATGCAGATGCCGATGCAATACTGGCGCAGGCTGCGCAGATTGATGTCTGCGAGATCATACTGGTCGTAGAAGATAGAGCCACCCTGTGCATGCTCCAAACCGAGCATCAGTCGCATGAGTGTGCTCTTGCCGCAGCCCGACGCTCCTACAAGGGCCACGTAGTCGCCGCTGTTGATGCTCAGGTTGAGTCCGTCGAAGAGCAGAGGCATGTCATCGGCATAGCGGAACTTCAGGCCTCGGATGTCTATCCGGCCTGTTATGTTCTTGACCACTTGGGTATCCGCCTTTGTCTCTAACTTGGCAGTCAAGAGTGGACGACAGAGTCGCAACTCGGGCAGCAAGCGTGCCACCAGCCTTGTGATGGTCTGCAGCTGCAGAATGGCACTGCATACCAAGCCCAGAACGGTGCAATAGGCGATATAGTCGGAGAGTGTCAGTCCATAATACCAAGCTGCCCACATCGTGACAATCATGGGCAGGAACTTGAGGCAATAGCTGATGGCTGTCACACAGAAGCTGGCTAACGGTTGTCGACTGCTATACATTTCTGACGGAGCGTATGCCTTTGCCCACTGGTGGAAAGCACGGAACTCAGCACCGCTGGTCTTGATTTTCTGAATGCCGGAGAACAAGGCGAAAAGCGTACCGATGAGATGTGAACTGCTGTCGTTCACGCTGATCTGCAATCTGCGAGTATAGTAGTTCTCGAGTATAATGGCCACTATCTGCAGTGCGATGACACTGACGCCAGTGTAGAGCAGCGTGCCGCCATAGATGAAGAACTGTACGAACATGATGACGGAGAACAGGAAGGTGAGCAGCGTCGACAGGAAACTGGCAGTCAGACGCGAACTGACACGCGACAGCGACAGCAGGCGGTTGGAGAGGTCGCCCGGTGTAATCTTCTTGGCAAAAGTGGCTGGCAATAACAGCAGGCGCGACATGAGCATCGTCTGCAGCGTGTATTCCACTTTGTCCTTGATACGTACCACCACCAGATTGCGGGCTATCTGTACCATCGTCAGACCGACACCCGCACTAATGAGTAGCGTCGCTATGGGAACAATCTGGGCAGAATCGCCGGAGGGAATGACTTCCGAGAAAATCAACTTTGTCACATAGGGCGTGAACATCGTCAGCAGGATGACACCAACACAGGCTATCAGGGCGTAGATGAAATCATACTTGCAAAGACTGTTCATCGCATAGCGCAGGAGTTCCTTGACAGTCAGTTTATCTTCTGTGAGTGGCAGGCAGGCTATGATGGCTTCCTTCTTCAGCAGGTCGGCACTTTTACTCGCCGACATCTGCCTGCCTGTCTTTGGGTGGGTGAATGTATAGTCCGTGAAGCCGGGCACAAGGATGACAGGAGTATTGTCGTCAGCCAGGAAGCCAAGGATATAGCCCGTACAGCGAGTCCACCATCCGTCGGAAAGTTCTATTTCGCGGAAGAAGATGTTATTCTGTTCCAGCAACGTTTTTATCTGCTCGAAGTCTGAGGGTGTTTCCTGAGCCGACTGCATCTGTTTCCACAGCTTCCTGTCTAACAGAGAGCGCAGGAGGTCCATCGTCTGGCTTATCGCCTTACGGTCGCCATCCATGCGCTCGGCTAACTGTTGGAGGAATATGCTCGTTTTCATCGCGTCAGGCGTATTTTAAGAGGTTGCGATACAAACCGTCAGTCTGGCTCAGTTCGTGGTGAGTGCCGTGCTGGGTGACGCTTCCGTGTTCAACCACATAAATCTGGTCGCACTTGGCAATGGTCTCCAACCTATGGGCTATGGTGATGAGTGTGATGCCCATGCCGTAGATATGACTCATCACCTTGGATTCTGCCTCAGGGTCGAGTGCCGACGTGCCCTCGTCCATCAGCAGGATGGTGGGTTCCTTGGCCAGTGCGGTGGCTATCTCGATGCGCTGTCGTTGTCCGCCGCTGAAGTTCTTGCCGCGTTCAGCCACCTCCCCTTTATAGGCTCCTGGGCGCTCCATGATTTCCTGGTGGATCTGCGCATCGCTGCAGGCCAGCACCATGGCGAAGTCTTCAATCGACTCATCCCACATTTTGACATTGTCTTCGATAGTGCCCTCGAAGAGCGTTACATCCTGATTGACCACTGAGACCGAATTGACAAACGTCATGCGGTCGATGGCCTTGCGGGGCTTGCCGTCGAAGAGCACCTCGCCATCCCAAGGCTCATAGAGTCCTGACACCAGACTCAGCACCGTGCTCTTGCCACAACCCGAGGGACCTACCAGTGCGATGCGCTCGCCAGCCTTGATCTTCAGCGAGAAATGGCTCAGAATGGGTGGTTGACTGCGATCGTAGCCGAAGGTGACGTCACGCAGCTCTATCTCGCCTGTCAGTTTAGCCACGTCGGGCAATTCGTCGTCTTTGGGCAGTTGCAGATCGGGGGCATCATGGGCACAGTCGGTCACATCCTTGATGCGCTGGATGGATGAACTAAGCCTCAACAGCGTCTGTGTGCTGTCAATCATCCTGTTGATGTGGAAAATGCTTTCATTGACCAGTCCCTGTGAAGCGAGAATCATACCTGGCGTCATATCGCCTTGCAGGATAAACCACGTACCCAGGCATAGAATGGCAGCATTGGTAAGTTGCAGCACCACAACAGGCAGTGCGCTAAGATAGACGGTGTTGGTGGTTGTCTTCACACGGGCATTCATGGCCTGTGCATAGCTCCTCTCCCACTGTGCAAAGAAGTAGCGCTCACCACCCAGCGACTTGATGGTTTCCAGATTGCTCATACCCGTCATCGTCACATTCTGCAGCCGCGCCTCAGTCACCTCGAGGTTCATGGCGATTTTCTTCTGCATCTTTGCAGTAGAACGCATCACATAGACGAGCAGCAGGATGGAGAAGATTTGCAACAAGCCCAGTTTCCAATTGAAGAGCATCACAATGTAGCAACAGGCAATAGGCAGAATCAGGAAACTGACGGACGGCAGGGCGTAATCCATCATTCTGATAGTTTTTGCAATGGTAGAATAGCGGGCCACCAGTTCGCCGGGACTGAACTGACTGAGCCGCGTCATCGGTAGCCGCAGTACCGTCCACAGATAATTCGACGAGGTTGTGATAGTGAGTTTTGCCTGACTCTTACGACGTAATATGGACATCGACACCCACACAGCCAGCTCAAGCAAGAACAGCAGGATATAGATTGTCAGCAGCGGGGAAAACCATTCGGGGTTCTTCTGAGTGATGATGTTGTCAGTATATACATTCTGGAACAACGGCGGAAGGACGTTGGCTACGGAGTCGATGATAGCAAGCACAATGCCATTGAGGGCAAACAGGATGTTGCCCTTCAGAAAATACCTGAATGCCGACAGGACAGAGTGTTTGGATTTATTGGCTTGCCGTTTCCCTTTCATCACTCAAATTTTTGCTGGAGGTTACGGAAGCGCGAGCGCGATGCTTCGAACAGATACTGGAACATGCTGCGACTACGGGTCTCGGTAAGCACGGAGCAGTAGGTGCCGATGTCCATACTCACATCGTCGGGCTGACCAAACGACCAGTCATAGCATGTGGGGTCATCAGGGTTGCGCTGCAGGTCGATGAGCACTTCATAGACAACATTGTCCTGTTCCAGCAACTGCTGGGCCAGAATGTCTGATTTCAGTATCTGGCGCACCTTGGCAGCATCGGTAGGATAGCGTACTACCCGAGTGATGCGTCCGCGTACGTAGCCTATCTCGTCACGTTTCTCATCGGCTGGCCACACCTGTGCCTCCATGCCTACGCGCAAGTCACGCTGTGCCTCATTGTCGGCATAGGCGAGCAGCAGGGCGCGCTGTGGATGCCCATAATAGTCGTTGCCAACCACGCCGACAATAGGCTCGAAGGCCTCGAATGGCTCATTATCGGTCTTCGTACTGACCACAAGACCGTTCATCGTACTCGTCAGGAAACTGTGACTATTGTCACCGATGGATACCAAAGCCACCGTCTGTCCAATTCTTACGCTGTCGCCATTACGTACCATCATCGAGCGCACGATGCCTTTGTTGGGCAGCATGATGTCGGTGGTACCTTCTGCCGGAAATACCACTCCTGAGAAATAGGCTTTGTCACTCACGGTGCCGAGCACTCCCCATACGATGAATGCAGCGAGCAGTAGTGCTGCGGCAGCAGCTAGCAGATAGGTGGGAATGTATGTCACGCGCAGATGATCGACTATCTCCGATGGTGATAGTAGCATATCTTCTCTACTCTCCCCATCTAACGGTTTCTTTTTTTCCATCTTTTAAGTTTGCATGGTTATTAGTCGTGTTAATAGTTTGCTCTCACCCACTCAATAATCCTAAGGAAAAAGGTAATGGCCGAAGCCTCGTGGTTGGTCATGCCAAGTTCCCCTTTCGCTTCACCACTGTAGTCACCGACAAACCCCTCTGTCTTGATCTGATGGTCGTCGAGGAACTTCTTCATGGCATAGTAGTTGTCCACGGGTACGACATCGTCCTTTGTATCGTGGAAGAGCATGATGTCGAAGTCGCTGCGGGGTGTCCAGACACTGGTGAGCGCGTCCGTGCTGAAGGCTTGCTTGAAGCTTTGCGACAGGGGACTGTTGGTTTCGAGGACGGCCGGTGTGCAGATGTCGCTTGTCTTCTTGGTCTTGATCAGCTCCTCGTCGAGGGCCTTGCGCTTGTACTTCTTGCTGAGGAACCACTCGTCGAAGTTCGATGCCACGGGGTCCTTCAGAAAGTCGCGGATGTCGTAACCCAGCTGGAAGAAGTGATTGTAGGCCCATAGCACATTGCAGACGGTGCTGGGCATCTCGGTGTCGCCTTTGGCAATGGCGTCGTACATCGAGTTGATGTCGTAGGGACCGTCGCCGGCAAAGGCTCGCTTCACCTTCACCTCTGGATGGCGCTCCGAGATTTCGCGCAACACGCCCATCGTGGTCTGTGCACCCTCAGAATAACCGGCAATGATGAAGTCGTCACCTTTCTTCACGGCCAGGTCTTCTATCAGTCGCTTGGCGGCGAGATAGGCATCGAGCGAGGCGCGTCCGTTAGCCCGTGAGATGCAGTAGGCCTGCGGCTTTTGCTCCGTGATGCCGAAGCCGTAGTAGTCGGGGGCTACAACGATGAAGTGGGTAAGGGCTGCTCCCGTCGGGAACTCGATGGCTCCACGCGACGGTGCCTGCGTGGTTTCATAGATGGTGAAGTGGTTATAGAGCAGGATGCCCTTGAAAGGCTTATTCTCCGCGAGGTACGACTTGTCGACCGTGATGGTACCGCTCAGCGTGCAGGGATTGCCGAAGGGGTCGACCGACGGGTAGTTGAACACGTAGTTCATGTAGTCGGGGAAGATGAGCACCGGTATGCTGTCGGTGATGCAAGCCCGAGGGAGGGTTGACTTCGCCATCCAGTCCTGAATCAGGTCGCCCTCACCGTTTTCAGCCTTGACAAGCGTACCTTGGTGCGACGCATTGCTGTAGGCGATGCCGCTCTGCGAACTATTCATGTTGATCTGGCCGATATCGACATAGTCGCTGGGATTCCCGCCACTGCGTGTATAGGCCGTCCTGCTGGATATGCCTGCAGTCGAGGCAGTCAGAATGACTTGTCCGTCGGTTGTCGCCTGCCATGTGAACGGCGCGTCCTTCGGACCGCCGTAGATCTCGAGCGGCTCGTTGAACTCGTCGTCGAACACAGCCAGCGCCACGTAGCCTGTGTGGTCGTGCTTGGTCTCCACTGCGATCAAGGCGCGATTGAAGGGCTTTCCGTCCTCGGTCACGTCCTCATATTTGAACTCCTCGCACCACAGGCCGACGAGACTCTCTTCCGTCTCTTGCAGGTTTGGGGTTGCGGATTTGTCATCGCTCGATGTGCACGCTGTGAAGAGATTAGCGCAGCCAATGAGGATGACGGCTAGGAACCATGATTTCACGATTTTCATTTTTCGTCGTGCGCACTCATATTTTTGATAAACAGGTTGACCAGATGCTTCAAGAAGAAGGTATGTCTGACGGCATGTCGTGCCTTGTCGGCAGGCGACGGACCGTCGGAAGCGGTGGCCGTCTCAGCTGCTGCCACCTGCTGCTCGCGCTGGTCAATCTTGGCGCGCAGGCTGGCAGAGGCGTGATTATAAAGGAAGTTATAGCACGGCAGCGCAGCCTTCATGATATAAGGAGTGAGGAAGGTGGTCACCACACTGGATGCCACGATGATGGGATAGATCATAGGATTGAGAACGCCCAGGCTGGTGCCCAGTCCAGCGATGATGAACGAGAACTCACCGATCTGTACAAACGAGAAGCTGGTCAGCATCGAGTCGCGCATCGTGGCGCCACCCCACCAGCAACCCAAGGTAGCAAAGAGAATCATTCCAATGATAATCACTAAGCTGACATAGACGATGCTTATCCAGTATTCCGACAATGACGACGGATCAATCATCATACCTACAGAAATGAAGAAGATGGCTGCAAAGACATTCTTCAGCGGTGACATCAGTTTCTCGATACGATGCGACTCCACCGTCTCAGCAAGGATAGAACCCATGACAAAGGCACCGAGGGCACTGCTGAAACCGGCTTCCTCGGCCGTCAGCACCATGCCCAGGCACAAGCCCAGCGCAAGGATGATCAGCGTCTCGTCGTTCAGATGCTTTTTTAGTTTACGTATCAGCGTCGGGATAATCAGGATGCCGCAGACGAACCATGCTGCCAGCGTGATAGCCAGATCGACGACCTTGCCGGCCAGTTCGGCTCCTTCGAACTGATGGCGGATGGCGATGCTGGAGAGCAGCACCATCAGCACTACCGCCACCACATCTTCTACTATCAGGATGCTGGTCGCGCCCTTGACGAAACGCTCGTTCTTCATGCCTGCCTCGTCGATGGCCTTCATCACGATGGTGGTGCTCGACATGCAAAGCATGCCGGCCAGGAACAGCGAGTTGACCATGTCAAAGCCGGCATCCCAGCCTACGAGGTAACCCATCGCCATCATGCCAACGATGATGGTCAATGCGCCTACTGCCGCTATCTTGCCGCTGCTGATGAGGTTCTTCAGGCGGAACTCCAGACCGATGCAGAACAGCACAAACAGCACGCCGATGTCGCCCCATGCCTTCACATTGTCGCCATTCACCAGGGTCTCGCCAAACAGGTGCGGGCCTACCAGTACACCCGCAACAATATATCCCAGCACCACTGGCTGCTTTAAAAATTTAAAAAGAAGACTGACCACTGCGGCCGTAATCATCAAAATGTATAAATCTTGTACCATACAGAAAAGAATAATATTAGGTTTTTTCGTTTATATTTTGCCACAAAGATACCCCTTTTCTTTTAAAATACCAAGAAAAGTCGGATAAAATGTGCTCTTGCGTTGATTTTTATTGTCCATCAGCGGGGAAGGTAAAGCCGGTCTTCGTCACGCCATCGCCATAGATGGTCTTGAAGTCGTTCTTCATCGAGATGACGGTGTAGCCGGCCTCGCGCCATTTGGCCTCACGACGGGCGCCTTCTGCCAGGTCGGCATGGTCGCGGGCATCATCGTCGGCCACAAGCATAAAGGTGGCGGTGCGGTACTTCTGATTGCCCATGCAGTAGTTGTGCATGGCGCAGTCGCCGCTGCTGTTGCCGAACGACAGCACGGGCACCTTGCCAATCTCCTGCGAGATCTGCAGCACCTTGTTGGTCTTCAGGTTCTTGATAATCAGCTCGTCGGTGCGCACAAGCTCTTCGTCCTTACCCATCGTGTAGTCGACACCTTCCTCGGTACCCTGTTTAGAGGAAGCGTGTTTCACGTCCATGCCGATGACGCGGTTGGGCTCGATGCCAATCGACTCCACCAGCGAACGGCAGATGAAGCGGTCGGAACCTGACACGACGTAAAAGGTAAAGCCGTTGTCCTTCAGGTAGTCGAACACCTGGAGCATGGGCTTGTAGAAACTCTGGCCGTAGGTCATGCCCGTAAAACCGTTGGCGTGTTTGGCGGCATAGGCTTTGACATAGGCATCAAACTGTGCAAGCGTCATGCCGCTGTAGGCCTTGGCTGCCGCGTAGGCGTGCTTCATGTCGAAGTGGTCGGGCAGCTTCTTGCCGTTTCTGACAAAATCGCGGATATCCTGTGCGGTCTCCTTGACGTCAGCAGGTGCGATATCCTTATATGTCGGGTCGTCCAACACACGGTATTCCAGCATGTTATATTCGAAATAGGTAGGATAGAGCTCACCGACGAATGTGCCGTCCATGTCGAACGTAGCGATACGGTCTTCCTCCTTGATGAAGTTGGGAGAACTCGTGTTGGTCACATCCTTCACATAGTCTTGCAGGACGGTCAGCGCTGTGCAGGGGTTCCACAGCGTGAAGTATTCCTTGTTGGTGGGTTGCAGTACGACCTTATTGTTGCCGTACTTGATACATGACGTCAGCACCGGGCCACAGAAGACAATAGCGAGTACTAATTGTCCGAGGATGGTGGTCTTTACCCAGAGGTTCCATTTCTTTGTCTTGTTCATTATTGTCTTTGTTTTCTATGATGAATTAGGTGTGCAAAACTTCGATGAAGCGAGTGCAATGATGCTTGCATCGACTGCCGGGCGTGAGCATTTTCGCAGCTTTCAGTTGCAAAGATAGCACAAAATCATGAAACAAAAGAAGAAAGAGAGAGAAAAATGCCTTCTTATCTTACTAAAAGGAGCACCGTGGTTTTTTCTGCGGTGCTCCTCTCTAAGACAGATGACGTATGGAGGATTATATCGGGAAACGACTTATCCTCTATGCCTTATTGCGGTTCAATATTGTACTTTAGCAACAACTCTCTGAAAGCTTTTTCCTCAGCAGACTCTTTGACATCTTTTTCTGCTCCAAGCATCCGTGCCGTCGCATGGTTTCTCAGCTCAAGAAACCTGCGTGCCTGAGGCGTCCACTCTAAGTACTCATAAGCGTGAGGAACTCCAGGCTCCATATAGAACTCGATGAAAACTCCGGCCTCCATCAGCTTCTGAGCATAGGAGATGTCTTCATCGCAGAAAAGGTCAAGGCTGCCGACAATCATGAAGGTCTCAGGCAATCCTTTCAACTGCTCAACGGTTGCCACTGCCGGTGAGAAATAGATCATTTCCTCAGCGGAAAGCTCCTTATCCTGGCCTTCAATCAGTTTTCCCCATCCAAAGACGTTATTCTCCTTTGACCAGACACACCCGCCGGTATATTCGTTCTTATAAATATCATTTTCACCTCCGGTACGATAGTCAAGCATGGGATAAATCAGTACCTGACCCTTCAGAGGAACTTTTCCTTTGTCCCTGTTATAAAGGGCAAGTCGTGCGGCCAGCCCACCACCGGCACTTTCTCCCTCAATGACAATATTATCCGGATCTACATTGAACTCTTCCGCATGCTCATAGGCATAAAGCAGTCCTGCATAAACCTGTTCAAGCTCCATGGGATATTTGTAGGAAGGGTCCAGGGTAAGTGTATAGTCGGGTGCAATAACGGTGGCACTGCCCCCCTCTGCCACGCCCTGTATTTTCGCCTCATCCATGCACACATTGCCAAAATGATAGCCACCACCATGAATGAAATAGATAAGCGGTGTCGTCTCACCCTCTTTGTAGTTTGACGGGCGGAAAACATACATGTTAACCTTCTCACTCCCTACCGTAATGGTGATTTTCTTTGCGTTTTGGGGCTCTTTCCCCTCTACCTCCACATCAACATTCGATGTCCCTACAGGTACTGTGATTCCATCAATCAGTTTATATTCTCTAGCAAGGAGATTTGCGCTTTTGGTTTTCATATTTTCAATTCTTTTACTCATTTCATTTTCTTTCCACAAATATAGACCTCACTCGGCTTGTTGTGGCTGAAGCCTTCATGCTCTGCCGTCAGCAGATCGCCCGCGAATACCAGGAAGTCTGCATCCTTGCCAACCTCGATGGAACCCTTAGAGACTTCAATGCCAAGCTGTTTGGCACCATTGATGGTATATCCCAGGATCATTTCCTCAATGCTCATCTTCTCGCAGGGAGAGGGGTACTCCCGGACGACTCTGGTCAGTTCGGGAGCTGCAGTCTTTTCGCCAATATAACGTGTCATGCCAATTTCCATTCCGAGGTATGGGTTCCAGGTCAGAAACTCGCCATAGGTGATGTTGTCGCTTGAGAAAGACACATTGGCACCGGTCTTCCACAAGGTTTTACAGCGGTACATCTTATTGGCGCGTTCCTCGCCAAGCAGACTGCTCCATATCTCAAAAGGATTGCCGCCTGTACATCCAGAATGCCACCAAGGTGAGTAATTGGCTGTAACGCCAAGTTTTGCAAAGCGTTCTATATCTGCGTCATCCTGGATTTCCAGATGCGCGCAGGTCACTTTCACACGGAAGTTGTCACCCAGTTCTTTCCTGGCAAGCTCTACGCCATCGAGCACAGCGCGGGAAGCACCCTCACCAACGGTATGTGCATGGAAGTCCAATCCTGCCTCGTTGAGCAGTTTCAGCACATCTGCAACCTCCTCCTTACTGAAGGTGGTTGAACCTTTCTTATGGGTATCTATATAGGGTGTCACCTGACAAGCCGTCTCGATTCTCAGAGTACCGTCCATGAATACCTTAAAGGTATGCACATTCAGGTGCTCGGAGTCGAACTTCTGGCGGAAGCGCTTCACATTCTCTATGACTTCCTTCATCGCCTTGGGGTTCGTGAGCGCAATGCTTCCATCGATATAAACCGGCAGCTTGCCCTGTTTGTCCAACTCGTACAAACGCTCATAGATGCGCTCGTGGAGTGCGTCACCCTCAGGGAAGCCTGCGTCGAAGACAGAAGTCACACCCGTCTTGACAGAATAATCTATCCAACGCAGAAGTTCCGAATCGATCTGCTCGTCTGTTACCTCTAAATCATCGAAGAGCATGTGCCAACCCGAAGACTCGAATGCGTTTCCTGTCACGTGACCGTCTTTACGTACATAATAACTGAGTTCGGGCACACGATCGGGCGTCTCGTCGGTAATGCCGTGGCGGTCAAGTATCTTGGAGTTCACCCAGACACTATGACCTTCTCCTTCCAGAATCAGGAGCTCGGCATCGGGACAGATGGCATCGAGATCTTCCTTGACGATGTCGTCCCCTTTCAGGTGTTTGCGCTCCAGCATGAATCTGTAACGTTTCAAACCAGGATTAGCCTTGATTCTCTCCGACATAAAGTCCAGGGCTCCCTTTTTGCTGTCGCATATAACATACTCACCCGGATCCATATATGCGAATCCAATGCTTGTGGTCACATGCACATGACTGTCGATGATGCCTGGCATGACGAACTTGCCGCCGAGGTCGGTGACTTCGCCCTCAAACTCCGAAAGTCCGGCTTCGTCGCCTACATAGACGAATTTACCGTCTTTCACCACCAATGCGGTTGCCTGAGGATTGGCTTTGTCAGAAGTGAAGACACTTGCGTTTTTAATAATCTGATCTACTTTCATATCTGTTTCTCTTTTTTGGGGTTAATAGATTCAAGTGTTGCAAAAATAGTAAAATCCCCTAAATAAAGCATCACGGCCCATGTCATGAGCCGTGATTTTTGCTGATTTCATCACATTTTTGCTGATTTCGTCACTTCAGGACCACCTCAAACCTCCATCTCCTGCCTTGCCATCCAGGTTGTCACTGACAGGCCCATCTTGCGTTTGAACGCATCTCTGAAGGTATTATAGCTTTGGTAGCCGCTCTCAAAAGCCAACTGTTGGGCGATGACGGGACGATGAGCAGCGACAGCCTCGTGGTAAAGGCTGATGAAATGATTGATGCGCAGATCGTTGATGTAGGCATTGTAATTCATGCCCTGACTGGAGAAATACTGGCTGAGATAAAGGCGGTTAATACCAATCTCTCTTGCGAGACGGGAGATATTGATGTCGTATTGCAGATAGAGACGCGATTCCTCACAATACTGCTTCAATAATGGCCCGATGTTCTTGGACAAGCCAGGCGGCGAAGCCGAGCGATTGCGAACGGATAATGAGAGGGGGTTGTCTATTGGAAGCTCTTGCTGTTGCGAAATGTTCAGATCGCTCAGTGTCTCTACTCGCCACAAGAGATAACAGATCAGTATGATGAGTATTACCTGCATAGCGTAAAGGTAAGCAGTGCCTTCGCCAACAAACGCATAGACAACGAACACCAGTAGCATGATGGCCAACACCACGAAACTCTGCCACACCTCCTTATGTTCCAGGTCGGCATAATTGTCGCGCAGCCAATGCCCGTATTGCCTCGTCGCGTGAACCATATATATAATCAGGCCAATCCACATCAACAGGGCATAGACATATGCCATCGGCTGAAAGGCATAACTGTGGGTAGCAACGCAAAAGGCTCCTAATACTACGAGTGGCGCAAACATCACGGCTATAGGCCACAACGGCCGGCTGCGGTCCTGCAGCATGATGAACATCACGACAATTGTCAAAGGGAAAAAAGTCATACTGTCAAACAATCCACCTACAAGGTCAATCATCTTGATGTCCTCGTTTGAGGTAAGGAAACAGATGGGCGTATACCACACATGATTCAAAGCGAGGAATGCAAAGAACACTCCTGTCCACCGGCGCAGGCGTACTGGCGACGTGATGTCAGGGGCGATGGCATTGGCTCGACGGAACAGCAGATAGCAACTGGCCATCATAGCCATAGCTGTTACCATGCCATAAAGCATAATATATAAAGAATCTTCCCGAATATGGTCGTACATGATTATTTTACTTCAAAAGTTTACTACCTTCCATATCTTTCAGCACCTGTGTAGCAAAGATGGTCCTGTCTCGACAGGTCATTTAAATAGCTCTTCTGCCGTGATAGCCGACTTTACCATATCAGAATAATTGTTCCGTTCTATTGGATTGACGGTTACAAAAGTCAGGTGGTATTTTTTATTGGGCTGAGTCTGCTCCAACGTGTCGATGCGTTTCTGCAACTTCTCCGCGTAAGACTTCGTTATGGTATAGTTCGATTTCGTATATTTCATCTCACAGACGTTGACGACATCGTCAGCACGGTCTATTAACAGATCTATCTGCATACCATCAGTATCGTCGTCACCGCTAACAACAAGCGATGATTCTTGTGAAGTCACACCAGCTATCTGCAAAGCCATCTTGATTTGCTGAACATGCTGCAAACAGACCTCCTCGAATGCAATCCCTCGCCACGACGTGATTTCACTTTCTCGCATGTGGTGCATCCAGTAATCACGTTCCGTTATGGACTTTTCCTCCTTGAAGTGCAGCCAGAACCAGCAGAAACAGTCAGACAGTTTATAGTATTCCTCATTATTCGCAGCACCCCAAGGCACATATTTGGTAATGAAGTCGCTTGCGATAAGGGCCTTCAGCATCTTGGTGAAATCGCCATTGGGATTAATCTCCGTCTTGCGGGCTATCTCGTCGCGACGGTAACCGGCATGACGCTTACCCAGGAATCGGATGATCTTCATGCAATCCGAGGCATTGTCGAAAACGGAGTTGAACAACCGCTCGAACTCATCACCAAGCTTTGCTTTCGGATTAAAGAACAAGCTATCGATATTCTGCGCCAGGCTGAGCGATGGATTAAAACAGTCAAGATAGAAAGGAATACCACCGAGAATCATATATGCCTGGATGACGTTGTAACGAGATAAGTCGATTTTTCTGCTCATAAAGAACTGCTCACACTCCAACAGCGTAAAAGGCGACAGTTTCATCTCACAAGTCAGACGTCCATACAAGCCACCTTTGTTATTGATGATATTGTCCAACATCCATGATGTTGCTGAGCCGCAAACCACCAAGCACAGGTTGTGCCGACTGCATCCCCACCCGTTCCAGAACGCTTCGAGGGCAGTCAGGAAGCCTGAACGGGGTGTGTCCATCCAAGGCAGTTCGTCGATGAACACCACCTGACGCGAACCGTTATCAAGCCGTTCTAACAACTGTTCCAACAAGAAGAAAGCCTCCATCCATGACTTAGGCTGAGCAATTCCTTCCAGTCCATGACGAATCAGCGAGAATTGAAAGTTCTGGAGCTGAGACTTGAGCGAAACCTTTCGCTTGCGGTCATACGGTGAAAGACCTGTGTGTTGGAATACCATACCATCGCCTAGCACTTCGTTTATCAGGAACGTTTTACCCACACGACGACGGCCATATACAGCGATGAACTCTGCTCTGCCACTCTCATAGCGACGGGTCAACTCGGCTATCTCTAGTTTCCTACCAATGATAGTACACATATCTTATATATAATTGTTTCGCACACTTTTTGTGTGCAAAGATATGAATATATTTTGAAATAAACAAGTAACTAAGCGTTAAATTTTGAATAAAACTGCGTTTATTTCGCTAAACACATCTTTATCGGCAAAGCTGTAGCGAAATAAAATCCCTTTTAACAACCAAACACGCATAAGTCCATAACACACAAATCTCTGCCCCTTATGTGCGACGGAATACTAAAGAGGATGTGCCTATTTTGACACACCCTCATTTATTTGTGACGCTCTTTAATGATTACGCTTTGAAGACCTCCTCGCCATCGACGATGGTGGCAACGATATTGGCCTGTGCCACCTTCTCGATGTCGTCGTGCAGGAAGTCGCAGTCAAACACGGTCATGTTGGCAATCTTGCCGAACTCGATGGAACCCATACGATGCTCCTGATGCCACTGACGAGCCACGTTGATGGTCATCGCACGCAGCGACTGCTCGCGGGTGATGGCCTCCTTCGTATTACGAGGCTGGCATAAATCGCCAAACGCTTCCTTCGGATAGGTGCGCTTCTCTGCTGTGTAAATGCTGTATTTGACATTCATCATCGGAGAGACAGGATAGTCGGAATGGAATACCACATTGGCTCCGGCATCGTAGAACGACTTGATGGGATATGCCTGGTCTGCCAGTTCCTTACCTACGTATGCTATTTCCTGCTCATAAAGACCCTGAGCAGCAGGTGACCACAATGGAGGCACAGCAGGTACTGAACCTGTCTCTGCCATGCGGCGCACATCTTCGTCGGTGACGTAGTGGAGGTGAGCCAGCACGTTGCGTTGATCCTTATTACCGGTAATCTTCTCTGCATCCTCGATACAATTGAGCATGAAGTGTGTCGCTCCTCCACCTTCGGAGTGGACATGAACGGAGAGGCCCTCCTTGTTGGCTTCAGCAATGAGCTGTACCATCTTGTCGTGGTCGTTGAAACGCTCTGCGCCATGATAGCCGGGCTGGTCGAGGTAATCCTGATTCTGCCAAGCGGTATGCGCTTCGGTCACACCGTCGAGGAATGCCTTGATGCCGATAATCTTGTAGTATTCACCGTCGTATTTGGCACGCTCAGAAGCTACATGAGCTACCTCAGCCTTAGGGTCTGCAACATTGTCTTGTGTCAGAGAATATGCATAGGTACGCAATTTCAGCTTACCTTCTTCTTCCAATTCATGGAATGCCTTAGAACACTCCGGGAAGAATATCTCCACTCCTGCATCACCAACAGCAGTATAGCCACTGCTTAATGCGAAGTCCTGCCAAGCCAGCAAATAGTTCTTTGCATCCTCCATTGTTTTTGGGATTTTTGGCATTATTTCCATCACCGGATTCTCACAGATATATCCGTCAGGCTCGCCATTCTCATCCACATGCACTAGGTCATAGCCCATTTTCTTTGCATATTCAGCATCGATACCGGCCCATTCCAGTGCCTTGGTATTGAGCAGCATGGAGTGGCCGCCGCCGGTCTGCATGACGAGTGGTTTATCGGAGCATATCTCATCAAGATATGCCTTTGTGACATGTTCTTCGTTTTCTACCCACATGGCAGCCATGTAGAACTGCTTCTGAGGGTTCTTTGCGATGAAGTTCTTGATAATCTCGCGGTATTTGGGGTAATCGGTCAATGCACCTGCCTCCAGCAGATTGGCCTGTCCGATAAAGCGGTCACCGGCAAAATAGCCGTGACAATGGGATTCCAGGAAGCCCGGGTAGATGTAGTTCTCGCCATAGTCGAGCACCTGTGCGTCTTCACCAGCGAGCTTTTTCGCTTCTTCTGCGCTGCCGATATAGGCAAATACGCCGTTCTTTACTAATGCAGCCTTGGCAAAAGGCCGCTTTTCGTCCATCGTAATGATGTTGCCGAGAATAAGTGTCTGTTTCATCTTTTAATTTCCTTTAGTTATTGGATGATTATGTTAACGACTAATAATGTGTCTATCTGTCAAAAGTATTACGCCCAGCGTCATGCATTCTGTCACAGGGACGGCGAGCCACATGCCTTGTGGAGAAATAAATAAAGGCATCAGCAGAAATGCCGGTACGAGGAATAGAAGACCTCGGAACAGCATGCACAACGTGGCCCGGGTGTTTTGCTCGGTGGATTGATAATAGCCGATAATGGCCACATTCATCGCAAAGAAGATGGCCGAATATGCGAACAAGGGGAGTCCGGCTATAGCAATCTCATAGGCGTTCGTGCCTGCTTGCAGGAAGAGGCCGACAAGCGGCTTGGTACACAAGGTGAGAAACGTTGTTGCCAATACGCCACAGATGGTAGCGGTGCTGAAGCTGACCCTGAAGGCTCTTCGCACACGGTAGCGGTTGCCTGCACCATAATTGAAACTGATGATAGGCTGGGCTGACTGAGCAACCGAGTTGTTGACCATGAATACGATAGGATAAAGATAGCAGGCCACGCTGAATGCGGCTACGCCATCTTCGCCCAACTCGCGGATAAAGACGTAGTTGCCGGTCAACAGTATCATCGACATCGCCAGTTCGCCCAGCATCGAGGAAAAACCGCTGCGAGCCATATAACCGACATTGCGTGCTGTCAGATAGAAGCTGGTAAGACTGAGTTTCAGTCTGCAGATCTTGACGGTCTGTGCACGGAAGAACATATACCAGACAACCATTGCTGCGGCAAGGGCACAGCTAATCGATGATGCGATGCCGCTACCCGCAATACCCATCTGCATCGGGAACACAAACAGCCAATCCAGAAAGATGTTCAACAGGCCAGGGAAGATTTCCAGCGAAGCTGCAAACTTGGGAGACCCGTCAAGCCTGATGACGAAGGTGCCTATCATCTGGATGACGATGCAAATACAACCAGGAAGGATGGTGAGAAGATAATCCTGACATAACGGTAAGAGTGCATCACTGCTTCCCAGAAGCCGCAAGAACGGTATGCGGAAGAGATAGACCACCAAAGCCATCACGACCATCAGCAGCGTGCCTACATCGAAGGCTTGGGTGATATTGATGTTAGCTGCCTTGTGGTTGTTTTGTGACAGATGGATACTGGCCACAACCGACACGCCCACACCGAACATCAGCGCAATGCCCGTCGTAATCAAAAACAGCGGCGAGACGATATTGATAGCTGCCAGCGCATTGCTTCCCACACCCTGTCCGACGAAGATACCGTCTGCAACCGTAAAAAGCGACGCAAACACCATTGATAGCAGCGTAGGAAAGAAAATGCTGTTAAACAGCGGGTCAATCCTCGACTTTCCAAAGTCTATATGATCTCTTTTCTTGTCTCTTATCTTTTTAACCATAACATTCCGTTAGCCTATTTGGCTTCTCTTTTCGCTTCTGTGACGAAGCAAGCCACAAGCCCGTAGGTGATAGTAGGACGAATCCAGATTTCTGTGAGCATATAGTTGGTGTATTCATCAATAGCCTCAAAATACACGATGTCCAAATGATAGAGCGAAGCGATGAGCGCATCGATAGCAAAGATAACCCACAGGTTACGCTTGGTATAACTTTTCCACTCCCTACGGGCATAGAAATAGGTCAGCGTACAGAGCAGCAGCACCGACAACGTGAAACAGGCCGAACGCAGGACGAGGTTGTCCATGGGCGGCGGAAACAGGATGTCGCGCAGCAGCACTGTGATACCTGCCGATAGCGAGCACCAGTAGTTGAACTGCTGGGTGGTGATGCGATAATTAAAGAAATACATCCAGATCATCACCAGGCAGGCGATGTAAAACAAGTTTAGCACTAGCTCGGCCCATGTCTGGCTTAATCCGTAGTGAAAGATGCCATAGAGCATAATACCTACAGAGAGCGTGCCACCAATAGAGGTGATCATGATATCGGCTATCTTAGCATTTTTCTTGAATCGTGTCTGCATAAGTTGCGTAGTAAAAGAACCGTCACGTTATTGTAACATATCGTTATTGTTGCGTGCAAAGATACAAATTAATTCCGAAACACACAACTATTATAAACTTTTTCTATCACAATACTTACATGATAACCACTCAAAAGCCAGGGCACTGTAGGGGGGGGATAGAGAAGGAATAGTTCATTTACAAAAGTATCCTACAAGAGAATTCCTCAGGCTTCATCTTACGCAGTTTCTCTAACTGGGCAAGTTTATTCTGCCTAAGTTTCTTAACAACCTTCAACAACTCCTCTGAAGGATTGTCTATAACCAATGTATCTTTTGTATATGTCATACACATTACTTCTTGTCGGTTGCGCCATATAACCTCCATAGTCATTTTAGTTTTTGTGAATTTGACCGCAAAGGTACATCATAACAACCAAATGATGTGGCGTTGAAAATTTGTTCTTGGTTTTTAACACAGACATGGAAATCCTTGTGTAACAAGCTTACTATCCGATGAGCTTGCTCAACCTTGGTGTGCGGCAACTCCCATTGCGGCATTGGGGCTATAACGGGGTAAGAGGCTACCCCCTTCTATGTGGCATCTGAGCCATTTTTACAACATAAAATCCAATATATTTGTTACTTCAAGAATAAAATACTAAATTTGCACACGAAACATTATCTGGCGATAGAAATGAAAATTAAAACTGCACTTGGATATTCTTACAGGATAGTAGAGATTTTGTTGATACTCTCTTTCACCGCTGGTATTCTTTCCATAGGTTTAAACAGTCATGATAATGCAGAAATGGGTGGAATACTAAGCCCTTTTATTGTGGCCATTGTATGGATGTGGTTTATTACCTTGCCACTTTTCGTCATCTACGTAGTATCCTTTATACGTTCTATTCCACCTTCTTCTATCTACAAGAAGGCTGTCCTTTCACTCCATGTCCTCAATGTTGCTTTATGGGTACTTTTCTATCTTTTCCTTCCGAAGCCAGATCCATGTGATGCAGCCTTGATGGAGAACCATTACAAGAACTATCATGACAATATGTATGGTTTAATCAGGTATATACGCAATGCGTTAGATGATAGTTGTTCGATAACCCTTCAATATAGGAATAATGAGGTAGTGGAATTCACAATAGGGAATAAAAGCGAGTACAAGGATTGTAAAGGAATAGAAAACGAACATAAACTCGACACTATTTTACATTCTGTGGGATTATCGATG
>JAFPEE010000006.1 GCA_017389705.1 Prevotella sp. | reverse complement strand
TGTCCGCAATTCTCGCAGACGTACATAGTCTTGTCTTTTGCCATATCAGGCACAAAGTTACGAATAATTTTTTGTGTTACAAAATTTATTTGTACTTTTGCAGCTGAATTATGAAACAATTACTATCGTTGACAGTTTGTCTGTTGCTGTTGGTAGCGTGCGGGCAGAGTTACGAGGAAACGAAGCGTATTACGAGACAGCAGCGTCGTGAGGCTGCTCGGAAGGATTCGGCTGCGCTGAAGGTAGCCGTCATGCCTACGTTGGACTGCCTGCCCCTTTATGTGGCTGAGCATTATCAACTCTTCGACACGCTACGTGGTGGTGTACGCCTGAAGCACTTTATGGCGCAGATGGACTGTGATACGGCATTGGAGCGAGGCAGAGTAGAAGGCTCTATCAGCGACCTGGTGCGTGCCAAGTGCATTGAACGGCGGGGCATGAAGATTCGCTATGTTGCTGCTACGAATACGCAGTGGCAGCTGGTAGCAAACCGCAATGCCCGCGTGCGCCAGCTGAAACAGCTGGACGACAAGATGGTGGCCATGACGCGCTTCTCTGCTACCGACTTGCTGTCGGATCGTGTTATAGACTCGGTGAAGTTGGAGAAGGACCGTGTGTTTAAGGTGCAGATCAACGATTTGAGCGTCAGACTGCTGATGTTGCAGAACAACGAGATGGATGCCATGTGGCTGTCAGAGCCTCAGGCTACGGCAGCAAGGATGCTGAAGCATAACGTCATCTATGATACACAGAAGGAAAATCTGCGTTTGGGCGTGCTGGTCTTCCGCGAGAAAGAGATGCAACGTCAAGCCCGTAGCCTTCAGCTGAAGCTCTTCGTCGATGCCTATAACCAGGCGTGCGACTCCATCAACAAGTACGGAGTGCGTCATTATCGAGGACTCATCAAGAACTATTGTAAGCTGAAGGGCAACGTTGTTGACTCTGTGCCCAATAAGCTGAAGTTCGAACATGCGCAGGGTCCACGAGAGAAGGATATTGCTGTGGTGGAGAAATGGCTGGGTCCGGAAAAGACGAAAGCAAAGGATACCGGTAAGGGGAAGGATAAAGGTAAGAAGACCAAAAAGGTAAAAGGTAAAAAGAAGAAGTAACCGATATGGGAACGCTGGATATTTCATTGGAGCGTGTCTTTGCTCAGTTGACGGGAGGAAACGTTGGATTGGCCATTGCTGAAGCAGAGACCTATTTGGCAGCGTGGCCCCATCCGCAAACCAAAGAGAAGCTGGACACGCTGAAGACGGATTATCAGCTGATGGCTGATTATTGGCAACATGGAGCTAAGGACTCGCAGATGGAGGAGCAATACCTGCGTCTGCTGCAACTGGCGTATGTGCTTTGTGCCAACATTGCCATCCATAGACATCGGGCAGCGTCGTCGTATTTGCAGGGCTTGTATAGTCAGGCTCGCCAGTCGGGGCGTAGCTGGTCGCTGGATGCTATCCGACAGGAGATGGAGGGCTTTGTCAGCGAGGTGGCTATGCTGGAGCTGGAGCCAGAACACATGCGCAAGGAGAAGAGTCTGGCTCTCTATAAGCAACACCAAGGGCAGATGAATGCCCTGTTCAACTACATACTGACGTCTCACATCTGGACGGAAGGTATAGGGCGGGGTATGGAGGACTTGCTTCTGTCGCCTACGGTAGATACGAATGACCAGCAGTTGTTGGTGTCGGCCATTACCTTATCATTGATGAACCGCTATGACATGGTCAAGTTCCGCTTGCTGGTCAATGTCTACCAATCGTCGCAAGACGAGGAAGTCAGACAGAGGGCTTTGGTGGGCTGGGTCTTGGGCTTGGACGACCATATGCTACACGTCTATCCTGAACAGCGACAGCTCGTTATGGACTTGTTGCAGTCGAAAAAGGCTTGCCGAGAGCTGACGGAGCTCCAGATGCAGCTGATATATACGTTGAATGCAGAGAAGGACACGACGACTATACAGCAGGAGATTATGCCTGACTTGTTGAAAAACAGCTCGTTCCGACTGACGCAGAATGGTATTCAGGAGGTAGACGAGAGTTCGTTGGAAGATATTCTGCATCCTGATGCCGCAGAACAGCGTATGGAAAAGCTGGAAGCATCGTTCCAACGTATGATGGATATGCAGAAACAAGGCTCGGATGTTTACTTCGGAGGATTCTCGCAGATGAAGCGATTCCCCTTCTTCTATGACATCAGCAACTGGCTGATGCCGTTCTATCTGCAACATCCTGACATTGCCCAGTTTGTGGAGAAGTTGGACGCAAGGCATTTTGTTGAGCAGATTATGCAACGTGGTCCGTTCTGTAACAGCGACAAATATTCCTTTGTCATGGCCTTCCAACAGCTGATAGGTACTCTGCCTACCAATATGCGTGAGATGATGAAGCGAGGCGAGGCACAAATGGCAGAGCTGGAACCCATGGAGCAGCAATCGCCAGCCTATATACGCCGCATCTATTTGATGGACCTTTATCGTTTCTTCCGACTGTTCCCCAATAGGAGTGCGTTGTGTAACCCGTTTGACACGACGAAGGGAGAACAGGGCATGTGTATGTTCTTTACCTCGGAAGTGTTTCAGAAGCGTACGCCCCTTGATGAATACAAACGTGAGGTGGTGGCTATGCTGATGAAGCAGAAACTGAAGAATACGGCTCTCCAATTGTTGAGCACGTTGCCACAGGAACTGCGTGATGTGCAGTTCTACCTGTGGATGGAACAGTATGACAAGGCCTTGGAGCTGGAGCCTGACAACGAACGGGCGCTAGTGGGCCATGCACGAAAGGCTTTCACTCATGGAAAGGTCGAAGTGGCACTGGGAGATTATGATCGCTTGCTGTTGTTGCATCCAGGCAAAACGGGCTATATGCTGAACAAAGCTGTGTGTCTGGTGGAACTGAAGGAGTATGAGGAAGCCCAACGACTGTTGTTTCAGCTGAACTACGAACACCCTGAGAACTTACAGGTAAGCAGGGCATTGGCGTGGGCGATGACCTGCGACGGCAAATTGGAACAGGCCGAGAAATTATATCGTGAGCTGACAGCACAGGAGCATCCTTCAAGTGATGACTTCTTGAACATGGCCTATTGTCTGTGGTTGGAGGGAAACATCACAGAGGCTGCCCAATGTTTCAAAGAGCATGTGAAGCAGGAAAACGGTAATATAGACCTGTTGTTCAATGAGATACCCCTGCTGATGGAACATGGCATCAGCCATACGGACATTATGATGATGAAAGCCCTGGTGTTGAGCTAAAGCATCAACGTCATCAGAGAATCTTAGAGGAAAGGCTGTAGCAGATGGGCAAACCATCCGCGGAACTTCTGCCAGCCTGTACGGAATTCGTCCCATGACTGCTCTGTGAGCTCAAAACTCTTCTGCTTGTCGCGCCAGAACATGTCGTCCAACTCCTTGGTCGTGGCAGGGTCGACGATGACAGCATTTTCCTCGAAGTCGCATTTCAGACTGCGGGCATCGAGATTGGTACTGCCTACTGTGCAGTATAGTCCGTCGACCATCATAATCTTGGAATGGTGGAAGCCTGGTTTGTAAAGCCAGACCTTAGCGCCTCGCTTCATCAGTTTATGAGCTTGGTAGAGTGCACAGTCAGGTGTGAGGGGAATGTCACTTTTGGATGACAGCATGATCTCCACCTTGACTCCACGACGTATGGCACGTGTCAGGGCTCTGGTCACAGTAGGAATAAGTGTGAAGTAGGGATTGATGATATGGATGGAGTCTTTAGCCTGGTCGATGGCATTAATATAAAAGGTACGCATAATCTTAGGCGTCACGTGAGGCTCACGGTTGATGATTCCAATCATTTTGCGTCCCTTGGTGTACGTCGTGTCAGGCTTCAGCCCTTCGAAGACGGTAGTAGTGCCACCACGATAGTACTTCATGCCGCTGATATTCTGGCGAGTAGTACGGTTCCAGATACGCAGGAAGATTCTTTGAAGCTCGTTGACTGCATCGCCCTCTATGCGACAGTGCATGTCGCGCCACTCGCCAACCTGTTCTGTACCTTTTATATAATAGTCAGCTACGTTCATGCCTCCTGTGTAGGCTATCTTTCCGTCGATGACTACAATCTTACGGTGGTCACGCCCAAAGATGTGGTTAACCCAAGGAAAGCGGATAGGGGAGTACTCTACAATTTCGATGCTGTCGGCACGTAGAGCCTTCAGGTGATACTTCTTCAGCGGCTGGTTGTTGGAGTCGTTGCCAAAACCGTCGAACATAGCTCGCACCTCGACACCCTCGCGGCGCTTCTCCCTTAGAATATCAAACAGGAGTGATGCGATGGAGTCGTTGCGGAAATTAAAGTATTCGAGGTGGATGCTGCTCTTGGCCTGACGGATGGCCTTAAACATGTCGTCGAACTTCTGCTGGCCTGACAGGAGCAGAGTTACGCTGTTGTCGTGCGAGAAACGGACACCACTTTCGCGTAGGGTCTGCACAATCAGCGAGTCACTCGATTGAGCGCTCGCTGATAGTGATGTGATAGAAATGATGGTTAGGAGGAACGTCTGAAACATGATTATTTCTTATACTTCAAACGATACTCCAAAGGAGTCATGCCAAACTTTTCCTTGAAGATGCTGGCAAAGTTCTCTGCTGTCTGGAAACCAATGTTGACGGCTAGCTCACTCATATTGATATTGGTGCTGACGAGCAGCGTGCAAGCATGCTTCAGACGCAGCTCGCGGACAATCTCGGCAGGTGTCTTGGTGGTAATGGCACGTACTTTATGGTAGAACGGTACGCGACCCATACCCATGGCACTGGCCATCTCTTCAAGACTAATCTGTCCACGACTCATGTTCTGGAGCACGAACTGCTCAATATTACGCATGAGTTGCTGGTCCATTGCATTGCTCATCGAGTAGTCGCCAATGGTGTTGTCACCATAGTACTGCTGCATGAGCATGCCACCCTGTGAGGTAGTGTCTGGAGCGTTGTCCAACGGTTTGGCCTCTTCCTCGTGAGGAGCTATGGTGGGCTCTCCATCCTGAGGTGCAGACTGCTTGGCAGCCGTACCCTCATCATCGTAGTTAAAGGTAGCAGTTGTCATACTGGCATTACGGCTCTCCAGTCTACGTGTCTCCCGGCCTTCAATGGTGTTGGCTTCAATATCAATAGGACCAAGACCCATCAGCTTGTTGAAACGCATGACAGCTTCTTGGATATTAAATGGCTTAGCCAGATAATCGTCGGCACCTAGTGTGATGTTCTGGTCGATCATGTCCTGATGTGTCAGCACACCGTCGGTAAGCAGCACGAACTTGGTCTTACTGCGACGTGAATCCATCTTGAACTGGTTGCAAAGCTCACTACCCGTCATGTAGTCCATGTCTTGCTTACAAACGACGAGGTCTGCATCCAGCATCTCGATGTCGGGCAGGGCAGCCTTGATATTGTCGTAGACGTGGAAGTCATAGACCTCACGCAGATGGGCATTGATGAAGTTGAGGAACTCGTGATTGGAATCTATGAAGACTACACTGAACTTCTTTGCCTGTGTGTCGAACTTAAGAGGCTTGATTTCCGCAGTGAGCTCCTTGGTAGAGGTGTTGGATACCATAGCCACCTCGCCACGGTCGTTCAGCTCCATCTTGTCCTTGGCTGTAGACTCGGCCTTGCGCTCAGGATTCTCCAAGGTAGACTGCATCTCTGAGATGCGGGTGATGACCTGTAGCAGCTGGAAGTGCAGAGAGTTAAGCTGTTCGCGGCCTTCCATAGACTCTTCCTTCATAGCAAGGTTGCCAATGATAGTGGTCATGCGGGCCATAGGCTGACGCAGGTCATCGCTGGTGAGCTTGATTTCCTCACGCTGACGTTTTAGTTCCTCAATGACAGTACGTTTGCTCTTCCATACTTTCTTGGCCTTCTTGTAGCCGTAGCGCCAGATGGCTAGTGCGACAATGGCAATGATAACATATATGGTCAGCATCCACCATGATACCCACCAGGGACGGTCTACGGTAATCTCAAGGGTGCGCTCCTGGTTGCTGACAGCACCGTTGGCGCTGACGGCCTTGACATGCAACGTATAGGTACCACTGCTCAGGTCTTGGAATCTGACACCATGCAGCAGGGCGTCACCGTTGCGCCAGTCGTGGTCCAGACCCTCCATCCAATACATGAACTGGAGGCGCTCGCCTTGGTTGTAGTTACCGGCGGCAAACTTAATAGTGATGTTATTCTGACTATTGGCCAACTCCAACTTGCTACTCTCGTTCAGGGCCTGTGTCAGCAGAACACGACCACCATATTCGTGGCCTGTCAGGATTTCCTCCTCACCAACAAAGAGCTGGGTCAGCATGACGCGTGGCAGCGACTCCTGATCGTCCTTGTTGCCCTGGTGCTCCCAGTTGACACCGTAGAGACCGCCAAAGAGCACAACACCATCGTTGCGGGTCATGATGGCGCCCATGTTGAACTCGTTGCTCTGCAAACCGTCATAAACGCTGTAGTTGTAGAGACCATAGTTGAAGGTGCCATCCTCGTGGTTACGCTGGATGACAACGCGGCTGATACCATTGCTGGTAGAAATCCAGACGTTGTGGTTCTTGTCTTCAGCAATACCGCAGATAGAGTTGTTGCAGAGTCCGTCCTTCTCTGTCAGGTGGCTCAACTCGTCATTCACCAGGTTGAGGATGTTCAGACCTTCACGAGTACCAATCCATATCAGTCCACGAGAGTCCTCATAGACCTGAGTGATGTAGTTGTTGGTGAAGGTGACGATATTGGTCGAATTACCTGTCAGGACCTTCTTCTCACGGGTAGAGAGGTTAAGGATGATGAGGCCTTCCGATGTACCAATCAGCATGTTATTGTTCTTACCATAGAACAGCGAAGTGATGTTGTTGGTGTTTAGTATACCGTTTTCACGGGTATAGGCTGAGAACGAATTCATCTTGGGGCTATACACCTGCAGACCACCATTGGTGGCAATCCACAGGTTACCTGACTTATCGCTACAAAGAGCGTTGATGTGGTCGTCGATAAGAGTTCTGGCACTGTCGCGGGCTGCAGAATAGAATTTGCTGTTACCATTCTGGATGCGCGTCAGACCGTTCTGCTTCGAACCTACCCAGAGGCTTCCGTCAGCAGTGGCAGCCATACACGACACCTTTGTGCTGGCCAATGGCCCGCTATAACCGATGATGCCCTTGGAACCTGTTCCGTACCAGAAGGTACTGTCGTTGGTCTGGGCAATAGCTGTGATGTCGCCATTCAGCTGGCTGTCAAACTTATAGATATTGCTTCCGTAGTAGGCAACACCCGACTTCTCAGTACCTACCCACAGCAGGTCAGTGTCGTCCACATAGACACTCTGGATGGCTGTATGCTCGTCGGTGGTACGGTTGTCGTTGATGTTACGAGGCTGGACGTATTCCATGTCGTGGTTGTTGACATTGGTGCGAATCAGTCCGCTTCGGTCTGTTCCTATCCAAATGTTTCCACTACGGTCACCAGCCATGCCATTGACACTATGGTCAACAGCTATACTGCTAAGACCCAGCTGGTCGCCAATAGAGGTATTCCAAGTGTTGGCATTCTTATTGTAGACCATCAGGGTACCTTGTCCGTAAAGCCAGATATTGTCCATTTGGTCAGCAAAGACCTTCAGAGACTTGGTCTTACGCAGGCGTTGCTGGGCAATCGCGTCAGTCTGCCATACCGTCTGTTGCTGGCGCATGATGTCACAGCATACCAGCCGACCGTCCTCGTAAACCAGGATGGTACCGTCACGGCATTCGCTGATGGAGCAGATGTTTCCCTGAGGAATGCCGTGTGCATCGTTTGTATAGGCAAAGGCATAGCTGGTCTGTTGCTGCATGTTATAGGCTATGACACCCTTATTGGGAATAGAGGCCCAGAAATTCTTGTGCTTGTCAATATATACCACGTTGGGCCTGCCGTCAATACCCATGCTGGCATAGGTCTGTTTCAGGTCGCGATCAAAGCTTTCCGACTGGGGGTGGTAGATACAGAAGCCTGCCGAGGTCTCAATCCACAGGTTACCGTCAAGCATCTCCTGCAAGCTGATGATATAGCTGTCAGGCAGTGACGAACCGTCCTGGGAGTTGCTCTGGAAATTCTTGAACGTGTAGCCGTCGAAACGGTACAAACCTGCCGGTGTTCCAAACCAGACATAGCCGCGTTGGTCTTTCAGGATGCAGTTAATCTGACTGCTTATCAGACCATTGCGTGCATCAAGGGTCTTAAAAAGATAGACACCTGCTGCTGCCAAAGGCAGTGCAAGCATGAAGATTAGTAATATTCTTTTCAGTTTGTTCATAGCCTTACGTTGTTTTATAGTACACATGCATAGCGGTCGACGATACCGAGCAGGCGGTTTTCCTCGTCGACAACCAGGACGTTGTGTATTTTATACTTGTTCATAGTCTTTTGAATGTCAGATATCTTGGCTTGTGGGCCAACGGTCTTGGGCTGACGGGTCATGATGTCTCCTACCGTACGGTTGAAGAACTCTGCCTGCCATTTCTCCATGGCGCGACGTATGTCTCCGTCAGTAATCAGTCCACAGATATGCCCGTCCTTGATGGCTACACCCAGACCCAGCTTTCCTTTGCTTACCTGGATGATGGCCTCGCCCAAGTGCATCTCCTCGGTCAGGAGAGGCAGGTTCTCTGTCAGCATGACATCCTGTGCTGTGGTGAGTAGCCGTTTGCCTAACTCGCCACCAGGATGGAACTGTGCAAAGTCCTGTGGCTGGAAGTGTCGCTTCTCCATCAATGCTACTGCCAGTGCATCGCCCATGACCAGCGTCGCTGTAGTACTACTGGTGGGGGCCAGGTTGAGCGGACAGGCTTCCTTTTCTACGCTCACGTTCAGATGGCAGGTTGAATATTTGGCCAACAGCGACTGTGGATTGCCACTCATGGCAATGATGGGAATCTGCATGTGCAGCACCATTGGGATGAAGCGCAGCAACTCGTCCGTTTGTCCACTGTTCGAGATGGCCAGCACCACGTCGCCTTTCGACATCACGCCCAGGTCGCCATGGAAGACGTCGAGCGGATTGATGAAGAACGACGGTGTGCCTGTCGAGGCCAGTGTCGCTGCTATCTTGGCACCAATGTGTCCGCTCTTTCCTACGCCAGTCACAATGACTTTGCCGTGGCACTGCATGATGAGCTCTACGGCTTTGTCAAAGTTCTCGTCCATCTGTGGTATCAGGTTCAGCACCGCCTGTGCCTCATCCTTGATACATTGTATAGCGTATTCTCTTGTTGTCATCTTTTTATATCGAAATATCAAGATGTCGTTATATCGACATTATTTTCTCTATCAGCTTTTCCAACTTGTCGAGCTCCAGCATATTGGCTGCATCGCTGAGACCTTCGTCTGGGGTAGGGTGTACCTCGAAAAACCAGCCTGTGGCTCCAAAGGCCTTTGCTGCCAGTGCCATTTGTGGCACGTATCGTCTGTCGCCGCCCGTCTTGCCATCGGCACCACCTGGGCGTTGCACGCTATGGGTGCAGTCCATGATGACGTTAGGCACTATCTCCAGCATGTCGGGAATGTTGCGGAAGTCAACCACCAAGTTGTTGTATCCCATCATGTTGCCCCGCTCGGTGAGCCATACTTCTTTGGCTCCCGCATCCTGGGCTTTCTCCACCGGATAGCGCATGTCACGTCCGCTGAGGAACTGCGCTTTCTTGATGTTGACGGTTCGTCCTGTCTGGGCTGCTGCTATCAGCAGGTCGGTCTGACGACACAGGAACGCTGGAATCTGCAAAACGTCGACCACTTCGCCTACAGGCTTGGCCTGCCAGGCTTCGTGAATGTCGGTCAGCAACCGCAATCCGAACTTCTCCTTTACGTCGCTTAGCATCTGCAGCCCTCTGTCGATGCCCGGTCCTCGGAAGGAACGGAGGGACGTCCGGTTGGCCTTGTCGAAAGAGGCCTTGAATATGATGTCGGTGCCCTGCTTCTTATTGATTTCCACCAACTTGGCTGCTACGGTGTCGAGCAGCTCAGCTGATTCAATCACGCATGGCCCCGCAATGAATGTTTGTGCCATAATAGAGTTAGTTCATATATATTACCTTGCAAAGGTAAGCATTTTTCTGGTAACTGCCAACTTTTTGGTCGTTTTAATGATTTTTAATTCTTAATATGTACATCTTGTTGTGGGAAAGGTATCTGGATGCCATTGGCATTGAGGGTGTCGTAGATGCACTTCAGCACATCACTGATGACGTATGATTTCTTAGGAGCCTCGGCCCAGACAAACATCTTCAGGTTGATGCTTGAATCTGCCAGCTCGCCAACAACGCTCTTGGCCTGCTTTGACTTGTCCATCCATTTGTGCTTCAGCTGGTTAACGGCACCGTCAGTCAGCTGAATAACCTGTTGGAGGTCTGAGCCATAGGCCACTCCGTAAGGCACCACAGCGAGCACGTAGCCATGATTGCGCGTCAGGTTCTTGTAGTTGTTCGAGAAGAGCTGGGAGTTCTGGAAAGTGATGATTTCGCCCGACAGTGCCTCAATGACGGTCGAGGTATAGCTGATGCTGGTTACCTTACCCATGGTACCATTGACCTCAATCCAGTCGCCTACCTTGATGCGTCCAGTCATGAGTGAGGCGCCATAGAAGATGTTCTCGATGATGTTCTTCGAGGCAAAACCGATACCTGTCGACAGTCCGCCTGTAATGGCCAGCAGCCACGTGAGGCTGATGTGCAGGATGCCGAGCGACAGCAGTAGCCATGAGCCCCAGATGATGATTTGGATGACATTCTTCGACATGGCTGTCCTGTTCTCTGCTGATGCAGGGTCCTTTACCTGGAAGTGCAGGAACAGCAGTCGCAGGAGGACTCTACTCAGGTAGGAGAAAAGGAACCACAGGCAGACCACCATTGTAATCTTGATGATGCTGACCTGGAAGTTCTCCTGATTGATGAACTTGTAGTTGAAGATGCGCCAGCAGAGGTCTGACAGGTTGAAGACGTCGGCGGCCCACCAGATGCTGAGCATGACGCTGCCTACGCTCAGAGAGGGCAGTATCACTTGGTATATCAGGTCGTAGCCCCATGTCTTGGTGATGGGCTTCTCGCTGAAGTGGCGCTTTGTGCCATACAGCTTCAGGTACTGGCTAATGCAGGTGATGGTCAGGATGCAGGTCAGCTGCATAATCCACCATATCAGCACCTGTACGGCCATCAGCGTGTAGCCTGCCCATGAGCAGACGACAGATACGATGAACACCACCAACGATATATAGGTAAAGAACATGTCTGAGCGTGGAATGTTCTGGTTGTGGCGTCCGATGACGTTCCATTGCCACAAGGCACAAACCAGCAGTACAGGAGGGAATAGTATGTTTACCAACTCGCTGGGAATCAATATGATTCGGAAGGCGATGACCAGAAATCCAACGATGATGAGTGGGGTGTAGATGCGGAAGGCACTCTTTATCTGGTCGCCCTTGACGCGCAGCAGTAGCGAGATGAGGATGACGCCCAATAGCCAGGCATAGCTTACTAGCAGGTTGGAGGCCATGATGATGAAGTTTTGCTTCGTTACAGCCAGCGCCACACCCAGAATGATGGCAAAGGTCACTGTCGTAGTGGCCAGGGTGATGCAGGTGCGCTTCTTCATGAATTCCTCTGTACGGAAGCGCTTGGGCACCACATAGCGGATGGCGGTAAAGTTGAGCGCTGAAGCTATGATGGCATAGAAGATGATGCTGACGAGCAGGCCGAATATCCAGCGACTGTCCCATTGCGAGTTGTCTGTAGGCTGGTATTTCTTCACCACCGTTTCTGTCATCTTTTTCCAGTAGAGGCCCCCGTTTTTGATGATGGTGAAGTAGGACTCGCCACCATTCTTGAAGATGCTGGTCTGTATGTCGTTATAGCGTTTCTGGGCATAGTCGTTCAGGTTGGAGAGGCGCCTCTCCGTCATGTCGTAGATGTTGATGTACTCAGCCAGCGTAGAACGGTTCTCCTCCAGCGAGTTACGGATACTGGTGGCCAGCGTCAGACAGACGTTGCGGTCGGTTCTGGTTTGTTGGTCCAACACGTTTTGTGGCATGGCCTGAAGACTGGCTATCAGCGAGTCGTAGCGGGCTATCTCGATGTCGGCCTTGTCCATAAAGGTCTTGAAAGGCAGCTGTTGTTTGTGGAACTCCTGATACAGCTCCGTGGCCTCGTGGCAGGCGTAAGTCAAGTCGAATACGTATTCTTGCTTCTGCGAGTAGAGCATCAGCGAGTTTTGGTTCGAGCGCTTCATGGTCGAAATCAGCTGCTCGCGCACCATCTCGCTCTGTTTCTGATTCATCTGGAGTCGTTCCGACAACTCATGGTGGTAGTTGGTCAACTCCGTACGTAGTATTTGCAGCGTCTGACTCAGGTCCTTTTCCTTCAGCACAGCACTGGCCTTCAGGGTCGAGAGCAAGACGATTACGCAAATGAAAAGAAATCGTTTCATCGTTTTTCTCATTTTGGTTGCAAAATTACGAAAAAATATCAATTATTGCTTCTCATTTCGCAATATTTTTGTACCTTTGCAGAAAAAAGAAGAAATATGATACTAATAGCAGACAGCGGAAGCACCAAGACCGATTGGACCCTCTTAACTCCCCCTTATCCCCATGGCAGCAAGGTCGTTGCCACCTTCCACTCGCAGGGCATCACCCCCATTCACCAGGATGCTGACACCATACGTTATATCTTGGGTCAGGAACTGATGGGTCAGCTTTCCACCTTTCCCAGGGCAGCACTCATCAGCTCTGGCGTTTTGGAGCAGCCTCTGCTTTCCAATTTGAACGTTTTCTTCTATGGCAGCGGATGTACGCCAGCTCATGTCCCTATGATGAAGCAGATGCTGGGTGAGGTGTTCACGCCAGACAAGGTGGAGGTGCATAGCGACCTGATGGCTGCAGCACGTGCCCTTTGCCAGCACGAGCCAGGCATTGCCTGTATCCTCGGAACAGGTGCCAACAGTTGTCTCTACGATGGTAACGATATTGTGCAGAATACGCCTGCCTTAGGATATATCCTGGGCGACGAGGGTAGCGGTTCCGTCTTGGGACGCCTCTTCCTGAATGCTATCTTCAAGAATCCCCAGTTCTCTGACATTCGTGATGAGTATCTGAAAGAGCAGAAGCTGACGCAGGCCGCTATAATTAATAAGGTATATCGTGAGCCCATGGCCAACCGCTTCCTGGCTACCACCTCTTTGTATATAGTGCAGCATCTGGACAACCCCTTGCTCAGTAATCTGGTGGTACAGAACTTCCGTCAGTTCTTCCGCAGCAACATCACCCCCTATCAACGCCCCGACCTTCCTGTCCATTTCGTAGGCTCTATGGCCCACCATTATCCCCAGCAGTTGGCAGAGGCAGCAGCGGCAGAAGGATTCATCTTGGGACAGGTTACGCAGAGCCCAATGGAAGGTCTGATAGCCTATCATGGCCAAGATAGGTCCTGAAAAGCAACAAAGTATCATTATTTGTCAATAGAGTGCCATAATTGTATCGGATTTTCTTCGTACCTTTGCAGCGGAATATTTATTTACTATTATTAATAACTTAAACTTAACGCGTATGAAGAAATTATTTACTTTTATTGCAATGGCCCTCATGGCCTTTAGTGCTAATGCTGCTAAAATTGAACTATCTCTCGAAGATTTGGGTAGTGGATGGAATTCTTCTTATGATGCGGCAACAAAGACCATTACTTATGATGCAGCATGGACTGGTCGTGGGTGGTGGCTTAGTGAAGCTGATTATTCTGCTTATGACAATGTAGTTGTAGATTTTGAAACTCAGGAATTGGGTGTCCAGTTAGTAATTGAATACAAAAGTGCCAGTAGTACAACCCAGTGGGTTGATCCTGGTAAGACGCAGATAATTGCAGCGCTTGATGTTACAGGAAAAGCTTCTGTAAAACAGATTTATATTCAGTCGAGTAAGGCAGGAAAGATTGTGCTTAAAAGAGCTTATGTTGCTACAGCAGACGATGTAGAGAAGGAAGCCGTTAAGGACTTGGTGCTCTCTACTGGTGACAATCTGACGCTTGCAGCAGGAGCATCTGGCTGGAATTGCCCCCAGAGTTGGTTGGCCAAAGATATTTCAGAATACAATACTATTGTATTTGAGATAACGTCCTTAGAGGGTGCCGCCAAGGCAACTGTACAAATGGTTCCCACTGCAGGAGGTGATGCGGTTAACGAGGAAATTTTCTTCGTTGCCTCTTCGGAAGCTAAGATTTATTACTTTGATATCTCAACTTATAAGACTCTAAACCAATTTGCCTATCAGAACACGAACAAAGGTGCAGATGAGGAGGAGACTGCGATTAAAGAATCAAAGGTTGTTGTAGGTAAAGTCTATGCCTCTGCAAAGAAGAGAAGTGAATTCCCAGAGAACCCCACTGGCATCAGCACTATCGACGCAGCTAAGCAGCAGAATGGTGTTCTCTACAACCTGGCTGGTCAAAAGGTTGACGAGTCTTACAAGGGCGTAGTGATTATGAATGGTCGTAAGATGGTTCAGAAGTAAACTACTTATCCTATCAATAAAGAGAAAGAGGGTATGTCAAATAGGCGCACCCTCTTTTTTATTGATTGCTGTTTAGAAACACTCCCCCATACACCCCACCAATCGTTTATAGTGCGGAGCAGAAGCGAAGTTTGGACGGGGCAGAGACTGGCTGATGACGGCGCTTGGAACGTCTGAGGCCCGTCCGGAGTAGGGCTCTGCCCGGTTCTAAAACACCTTCATTAAACTACAAAAACCAAAAATCTACCTTCATCCTTCACTTTCATGCCGACAAACCCATAGATTCTCGGTAGGAAAGTCATGGTTTCTCGGTAGGAAACTATGAGTTTCTCGATAGGGATGTATCCGGAGGAGTGACGTTAGTGACGTTATGACGTTATAGATTCTAAGATTTATCACGCGTACACGTGCGCGTATGTACGCATGAGAAGTTTGTATTTTTCTAACGTCATAACGTCACTAACGTCACTATTCCTTGTCTGCAAAGGTACGATGATAAAAAATAGCTACTGCGTAAGATGATATTAAAAACCAACCTGACGCTTATTTTTTAAGAATTATTTGCATATTCGGAAAATATTCGTACCTTTGCGGTTAGAAATAGGACTAAACCCAAACAAGACTATGAAGAAACTATTGCTTATTGTGACGGTAGCTGCCCTGGTGGTGGCCTGTCAGCAGAAAGAGCAGAAGGTGTCAGACTTCGTGCGAGTAAAGGACGGACACTTTATGCGTGGTGACAAACCTTATTATTATGTAGGTACCAACTTCTGGTATGGCGCTATCCTGGGCTCAGAAGGCCAGGGTGGCAATCGTGAGCGCCTGGCGCAGGAGTTGGATGAGATGAAGCGCATGGGCATCGACAACCTGCGTATTCTGGTGGGCTCCGATGGTGAGCGTGGCGTTAAGACGAAGGTGGAGCCTACGCTGCAGGAGGCGCCCGGCGTGTATAACGATACCATTCTGGCAGGTCTTGACTACCTGCTCATGGAGATGGGCAAGCGACAGATGGTGGCTGTGCTCTATCTGAACAACTCCTGGGAGTGGAGTGGGGGGTATGGCTTCTATCTGGAGCATGCCGGCGAGGGTAAACAGCCCCGTCCCGATGAGGCAGGCTATCCTGCCTTTATGGAGGCTATGTCCAAGTATGCCACCAACGAGAAGGCCCATGAGTTGTTCTACGACTATGTGCGCTTTATCCTGGGCAGAACCAATCGCTATACAGGCCTGAAGTATATTGACGACCCTGCTATCATGTCGTGGCAGATAGGCAACGAGCCTCGCGCCTTCTCAAAGGAAGCCCTTCCTGCCTTTGAGAAGTGGCTGGCTGAGGCTTCGGCCCTTATCCGCTCGATAGACAAGAACCACCTCATCTCCGTAGGTAGCGAGGGCTCATGGGGTTGCGAGAACGACCTCAGCTCTTGGACTCGCATCTGTGCAGACAAGAACATCGACTACTGTAACGTCCACCTGTGGCCTTACAACTGGGGCTGGGCCAAGCCCGACTCGCTCATTGAACACCTGCCACGTGCCTGCCAGAACACCAAGGAGTACATAGACCAACACCTGGCTGTCTGCGACTCGCTGAACAAGCCTTTGGTGATGGAGGAGTTCGGCTATCCTCGCGATGGTTTCAAGTTCACTCTCGACACCCCGACGCAGGGACGCGACGGCTATTATAAGTATGTGTTCTCGCTGGTGGCTGACAATGCTGAGAGCGGAGGCCATTTTGCCGGCTGCAACTTCTGGGGTTGGGGAGGCTTTGCACAGCCTAAGCATGAGCAGTGGCAGGTGGGCGACGACTATACCAACGACCCGGCGCAGGAGGCCCAGGGCCTGAACTCAGTCTTTGCCAGCGATACCACCACCCTTGCAGTCGTCAAGGAGCAGGTAGACAGGATGAGCAAGGTGAAATAAAGTAGGATAGGAACAAAAGGGGATAGGAAAAGAGAGGCTTGTTTGAGCCTCTCTTTTTCCTTGGAAGTTATCGGTGGATTATTTCATCAGTGCATCGATAATCTCGGACTCGTCAACGGTCATGCCGTCGTACGGCACGTTGGTTGTCAAGGTCTTGCGATCGATGAGGCCCATCCACCACAGGCCGGCCGTCTCGTACTGGGTGTACTTCGACTTCAGATACTTGGCATACTTGATGCGCTCGGCCAGCGCTTTGCCGGCATCGATGGCACCAAACTCGCCGAAGATGAAGGGGATGCCAACTTCATTAGCCCTCTTGCTGACACGGGCGAATACGGCATCGATGGTGGCCTGACAGTCGGAGTCGAAAATCTCCTGGTTGTAGTCGTACTCCGTGCCGTCGGCGTTCTTGCCCGAGTTGTTGTTGCAGAAGTTATACGGGTCATAGGAATGGATGCTCAGGTAGATGTGGTTGCTCGCAACGTCGTCCGGCAGCTGGAAGCTGTTGACGGCGGCGTCGCTGTTGCCCGTTGCCGAGTAGGTGGTAATGGCTAGGTTGCGGTAGCTGTTGTTGCCTCCGGTGGCGCGCACGGTGTTGACGAAGTCCTGCTGCAGCTTGTTGATGACTGTATAAGCCTCGTCGCCCTCGGCAGGAGCTGTCCATGAGTAGTTCTTGTCGAGAATCTCGTTGAACGACTCGAAGATGAGCCTGTCGTCATAGTTGCGGAAGTGGGTGGCAATCTGCGTCCACAGCTTCTGGTAGATGACGGTGTTCGCCTCGTACTTGTCGGGGTCGGCGTTGAGCCAGCACTGGTTGTCGGTGCGCGAGGCGTCGCGGGCACCCGTGTCGTGCATGACGTTGATGATACAGTAGCTGCCTGTGGAGAGCACCATATCGACCACCGCCTGTACACGGTTCATCCACGTCTCGTTGATGTTCCAGTTCTCATCCACATGCGGGAACCAGGTTACAGGCACACGGATGATGTTGAAGCCCTTCGAGACAATGTAGTCGATTATCTCCTGCGTGGTGACGGGCTGTCCCCATACCGTCTCGTAAGCCTCCCAGTCGCCGGGCCCCGTGGGGTTGAACCACGATTGTGCCGGGTCGGCGTTGGCATCGAGGGTGTTGCCCAGGTTATAGCCCATCTTCAGGTTCTCTATCAGCTCAAAGGAAGTCTCGAACGGGTCGTCGGGGTCGCCGCCGGCACCCTTCTGTGTAATGGCAAGCTGCTTGCTGATGCTTCCAGAGGTGAAGGTCACGGTAGCAGTACGCTCGCTGCCCTTGTTCTTTTCCACCGTAATCTTGTCGTAGCTGTACTTGTTGGCAAAGCCATAACCCGAGTAGTTTGACAGCGTTACCCATTCGGCATCGACGGTAGCCTTCCAGTCACCGTCGCAGTTGATGCCGACGATTTTACTACTGGCGCCCAGCGAGAAACTCATAGTGGACACATCCGATTCGTTGTCGTCCAACACCTGCAAGACAGTAGCGTCTCCATAGCGGCGCCCGTTGTCCACAGTCTTCGTGGTATCGCTGTCGCTGCATGCTCCTGCCACGAAGGCAAGGAGCAGCAGGATAGCGGCATTCATTATATTCTTTCTCATATTCTTTTATTCTTATTATATTTGACAAGTTATTTAACAGCAGGAATATATAAGATACGAACATTATCGAACATCACATCGATGGACGACGGTGTTCCTGTCCAGTTCATGTGCATCAGGCGAATCTGGTTGATGCCGTCAGCCACCACGTCTGCATAGGTTTTTCCTGCCCAACCGTCGAAGTTGCTCAGGGCTGTCACGTGACGATACCACTGCTCCTTCGGCTGGTTGTTGTCGATGTCCTTAAGCGCCTTCTCAATATACTCCACGTCGTTCTGGATGAAGTTGGCGAAAGTGTAGGTCTGGGCATCGCCGATGGTCTGGATCTGATAGTGGATGAAAGGCCACTGGGCAGTGCCAAAGTCAGTATTGTTGTCCCATACCTCCATAGCCAGATAAACTTCGCTGGTAGGTGTGTTGGCTGGAATCTTGTCGAAGCCAGGCAGCTGAAAGGAGTTGCCATTCCAGTCCTTACGGAAGTAGCACATGGTGTTCCACCAGTTCCAACCACCGTCAGAGGCCTTGATGCGCCAGTACTGACCGTCGCTGATAAAAGGAAGGACTTCGCCAGTAGCCTGTGTCTTCAGCTCACCGTTCGGGCCCCATCCGTTATCGGTAGCATAGTCGGGCTCGAAGTTCAGGAGCAGACCATCGTATACGTAGAAGTAGTCAAGGGTAGACGTACCACCAGGCGTAGTCACAGTCAGTGACGTGCCAGAGCCTGCTGCTGGCTTCTTCTTGAAGTATACGGTAATCTCGTCCTCAGAGTCTGCCACCGTAAAGTCGTCAGCAGTTAACGTCACATCGCCATAGGTGATAGACTCCACCTGAACGAACTCACGTCCCTTAATGATAAGGTCATGGCCTTCGAATGGCATATCCGTGTTGATGCTGGTGATGACGGGCTTGCCAGGAACCTTGGTGTAAGGCAGGTAAACGATACCTGCAGAGCACTCCAGAACCACACAACCCTCGTCGAAGGGCAGCTCAGGAGTTACCAACTGAATCTGTGAGGAAACCTCATAGTTCTGGCTGGCATTGATATAGCGGTCTTGCTTCACGATCTTATAGTCGCTAACTGGTGTATGGTTACCTGGAACGGTCTTCCATTCTGTCGTGGCAACCTCCTCTTCAGTAGCGTCAGTGAAGTATACGCTCTCGATGCTATAGAGGTTAAGGCCATAGACATTCAGGATGTCACCTGCATAACGCGGATAGGTTCCCTGGATACGCTGCATGACAGGAGGTGCTCCCAGAACCTTAAAACCGTAGGTGGCGGTTCCATGGGTGGTCTCCACGCGAATCTCATCCTTAAGCTCAGAATTGAAGGCCGTAAGCTGGAATCCTTTAGCCTCTGTGGGCACCGTCACAATAATGCTGTGGTCGGTATTCATCGTGGTGCTGAAGCCCACCTTCTGGTCGTTGATATATACGGCAGTAGCTCCTCCCAGGTTGTTACCGATAATGGCAATCACCTGGCCTTGTGCCGACTTGGTGAAGAGGCTGTCGGCTTTTTCGGGGTCGCAGACGCGAACACCGGTAATCTCAGGCTGTCCGCTACTGCCATCACTGTCGCTACATGCGGCAAAGCCCAGCGTGATGACCGCCAGTAGTGCCGTCATCAGGACACCTTTACTCATTTTTGATATTGTATTCATAGCTTTGTCATCTTTAAGTTATTACTCTTCTTCATCTCCGAAATCGTAGTCCTGGGCAGGCTGCTTGAAGTAAGGATTGCGAATGACGTCAGCCTCAGGATAAGGCATGAAGATGTTCTCCTCATTCAAGGTGACGGGGTCGTAACCGTCCTGAGCCCGGCAGAGGGCGTCCACGTCATAGACATATCCCTGATCCTTAGTCATGATGACGGTCTCGCTGTCTTCCTCGCGCATACAGTCGTTCCAGTAGCAACCGCGAGGATTCATCGTGTTGTCGTAGAAGTACCAGGGGGAGGACTGGCGGTTGGGGAACGTGCGGTAGGAAATGGTGCGGTCTGCGTTGAAGAGCACATCGCCGCTGTTAATCATGAAGGCGCGGTGCTGCTTGTTGTTGAAGTAGTTCAGCATGTACTGGGGCTTCCAGCGATACCAGGTTACCATATCGTACCAGTTGGAGAACTCCATGCAGAACTCCTTGCGGCGCTCCTTAATCAGCTCATCCAGACCATACGAGTCATACAGCTTGTCCACCTTGGCCCTGCTGCGTACAGCATTGATGGCGGCCAGGCCTGCGGCGTCGGAAGTGGCGTCGTTATTGCCCAGCACAGCCTCGGCCTTGATGAGGTATACGTCAGCAAGGCGCATAATGTAGGTATTCAGGGGCGACGCCATCTGGGCCAGATGGCCGTTGCAGTCGGCTTTGGTGCCTACCACCCACTTCTTCAGCTGGCAGTACTTCTTGCTATACACGTAGCCTGACGTCTTAGGATAGCCATTGGCCGGCGTCTTGTCTGCTGCGGAGACAAGGTCGTTGCCCGTGTCCCAATAGTCATAATAGATGCCCGGCAGACAGAAGGTGGCCTGGAAGCGGATGGAGTCGCTGATATCCTCGTTATAGAGGTCCAGCATGTCAGGAGAGGCATAGATGCCGCCCCATACCGTCACGTCTGAGGAACCGCTCCAAGCCAGGTCGGAGAAGTTGGCGCTATATGTGCCCCAAGAAGAAGTCAGAGGGTCTGCCCAGCGCATAGCCAGCAGAGTCTCCGAATTCTGCATAGAGAAGTTGTTCGATGCGTACTTGAACAGGTCTGCATAGTCGCTCATCAGTGAGTAGGGACCATTGTTGATGACGTCGTCGCAGAGCGTGATGACCTCCCGAAGGACTGACTCGTCACGCGTGGTCTTGTTCCAGCCGCTGTAGGCGAGCAGCGCCTTTGCCAGCAGGCCTTCTGCGGCATACTTGGTGGCGTGCATGCTGGTGCTGGCTTCCGGCAGGAGCTTGACGGCGCGCCTGTAGTCGCGGATGACAAACTTCAGCACGTCTTCTTCCTTTGTCAGGGGAACGACAGGAGTATTGGTCATATCCAAGTTGTTCTCGTAGACGATGACATCGCCCCAGGCACGGACCAAATAGAAGTAGGCGGTGCCGCGCATCAGGTAAGCCTCGCCCAGTGCCAGGTTCTTTGTGTCTTCGCTGACAGCATCAGTGCAGTAGGTGTTGATGTCGGAAATCAGCTGGTTTGACATGGACACGACCAGGTAGAAGGATTTCCAGGCGTTGCTCAAGTCACCGTCCAGACCTGTTACCTGGAAGGTGGCGAACTGGGGATTCAGGTAAGGGTTCCATCCGTCGTTGGCACGGGCGGAGCCCATACCAACCATGGCACGGTAGTTGTAGTTGAACCATGCGTAGTTGTACAATGGCTCAATGGCCTTCATCACAGCCTCGTCTGATGAATAGTAGGTGTCTGCTGTGTAGTCATGCTGGGGGGTCTTGTCCAGGAAATCCTTACTGCAACTGGTTGTCAGTACCCCTATTGTCAGAGACGCTGCCAATAAAAATATATTTAGCTTTTTCATTGTTATGCTGTTTTAGAAGTTAAGTTTTACACCAAAGTTCCAAATGCGCTGGGAAGGATAGCGGCCGTTATCGAGACCTTGGAGAATCACGCTCTGTCCCTGGGCACCGACTTCAGGGTCATAGCCCTTGTAACCAGTGATGGTGAAGAGGTTCTGCACGTTGGCATAAACCTGGCACCATTGCATGCCTATCTTGGAAATCCACCTGTAAGGCAGGTTCCAAGCCAAAGAGAGGGACTTCAGTCGGATGTACGAGCCGTTCTCCACGAATTTTGAGGAGATTCGGCTGTTGTTGTTCTGGCCACTGCCGGAAGGCTCGATGCGCCAGCACTCTGCCGAGCCGGCATTTGAGATATAGACATTAGAGATGTCGCTCAGAGAGCCCTCTGGGTCATACATGGCAATCTTGGCACAATTGGCCACATACGACATCTTGTTACCCCAGCCTGAAGGATTGGTCTTTGTCTGGCGGAGCACGTTATACACATCGTTGCCATAAGAACCGCTCAGGAAGAAGGACAACTCAAAGTCCTTCCACGTGATGGTGTTGTTGAGACCGAATGTGAACTTTGGGTTAGGATTACCAATATAGGTACGGTCAGACTCTGTAATCTTGCCGTCACCGTCTATATCCTCGAAGATATAGTCACCAACCCAGATACCATTCTGCTTGATGTCGTAGAAGTTGCCGTCGCTGTCAACAGGACGTGCAACGGGAATACGGTTGCCGTCCTGGTCAATCATGAAATTGCCGTCGGGGTCTTTCTGGTAGAAGTCGTCCTCGTTGGTATACATGCCAATGACGTTATAGCCATAGAAACGTCCAACAGGTCCACCGACCTCAGAGAGAGTGTAAGTGTCGCTGCCGATGCGTCCCTGCAAGGAGGAGTCCTCGCTGTTCAGTTTGGTCAGCTTGTTACGGTTGAAGGAGAGGGTTGCGCTGGTACGCCACTGGAAATCCTTGTTGGTGATGTTCACGGTGTTCAAGGTAAACTCAATACCCTTGTTGCGGATGGCACCGGCGTTGACGTACGGGGGCTTGATGCCGAAATAGTACTGATAGCCTTCCTCGTCAATCAAGTAGGTAGGAAGCACCGAGTACATCAGCAGGTTATCGGTATTCTTGTAGTAGGCATCCACAATGAACTCGATGCGGTTGTTGAACAAGGAAAGGTCCAGACCGATGTTCCAAGCCTTGGTGCTTTCCCACTTCAGGTCGGGGTTGGAGTAGTTGCCGGAATAGTAGCCGGTACCCCAGGCCGTTGAGATGGAGCTCATGGCCACACCATACGAATAAGAGCCGGCCTGCTGGTTACCTACAAGACCCCAGCCCAGACGCAGCTTGGCATTGCTCAGCCACGTGACGTTCTTCATGAAAGGCTCCTGGGTGATACGCCAGGCGGCAGCCACCGAGGGGAACCAACCCCAGCGGTTGTTGGGGCCGAAAGAGGACGAGCCGTCGGCACGAAGCGTGGCCGTCAGCAGATAACGGTCCATCAGGTTGTAGTTCAGACGACCATAGTAAGACTCAATAGACCACTCGCTGCCCTGCTCGTCGTTGGTCGCCGTTGTGGCATCGCCTACATGCAGTGAATGGATGGCGTCGGAGATGTAGCCCCTTCGTGAGCCGGAGAGGTTGCCCCAGTCGCCCCACTGGGCCTCATGACCTAACATAATCTGCAGGTGGTGGTGCTCCAAAGGGTCGAAATCGTAGGTCGCATACTGCTTGAAACTCTGATAGTTGCTGGTAGAGGAGCTGCGCTGAGCCAAGGACTCGACCTTCTGGTTGTTGGAACCATAGGTATAGGTAGGACGGAAGTAATAGGAGTTGGCCCAAGAGAAGCTGCCACCATACTCTATGCGGATAATCAGATTCTTGATAGGAGTGATGTTGCCATAAAGGTTGAAGTCCAGCTGTGATTTCTTGTTGTTGTTGTCAATCTGCTGTGCCTTGAACAAAGGGTTTTCCGTATAGTTATACTCGTTCTCGGCACCAGAGTCGTAACTTCCGTCGGCATTGCGGGCTGCCACATCGGGCGTCATGGAGATGGCATCTTGAATGACGTTGGCATCGTCGAAGGTGATAATCTGCTTCGTGCGGGCAAAGTAGCCGTTGGCACCCACCTTCAGCCAGTTGTTGACATTGGTTTCCACGTTGGCACGGAAACTGGCGCGGGTGAATCCGGAGCCGACACCTATACCATTCTGGTCTAGATAGCCGCCGGAGAGGTTATAGTTCAAGTCCTTGGTACCACCGCTGACACCCAACTGATGCTGGTGCATGAATGCCACCTGAAAAAGCTCTTTCTGCCAGTCGGTACCGGTAGTCAGCAGGGAAGGGTCCTTGTACTGCTCCATAGCACCCCAGCCCCATAATGCGGCACGCTCGTTATAGAACTGTGCGTACTGCTGGAGGTTCATCATGTCGAGGTGCTTAGGCAGCGACTGCCAACCCACCATACCTTCATAATTGACTTTGGGCTTGCCTTCTTGTCCCTTCTTGGTGGTAATCAGAACGACACCATTCGATGCGCGTGAACCATAGATGGCCGTTGCAGAGGCATCCTTCAATACCTCCAGTGAGGTAATATCCGATGGGTTCAGGGTGCTCAGTACTGATGAGTTGTCACTGGTCTGTCCAGACATAGCGACACCGTCAATCACGTACAGAGGCTCGTTACCGCTCAGAGAGTTGATGCCACGGATTTGTACAGAGATACCACCACCTGGGGCACCTGAGTTCTGGGTTACAGCCACACCGGCAATACGACCTTGCATGGCCTGTTCGATAGAGGTGTTGACACCTTGCTTAATGGCTTTCTCGTCGATGCTGGCTACTGAACCGGTCAGGTCAGAGCGCTTCATCGTACCATAACCTACTACCACCACTTCGTCGAGCACCTTCTTGTCCTCTTCGAGGGTAATCTGATAATTGTTACGGCCGTCAATCTTGATCTCCTTCGATACGTATCCAATGTAGGACACGACGATGGTCTGACCCTGTTTGACGTTGAGCGTAAAGTTTCCGTCGAAGTCGGTGGCTACACCGTTCGAAGTTCCCTTCACAACTACGCTTGCACCGATGACGGGACCCATGGCGTCCGTCACCGTACCCGTAATCTTCTTCGCCTGTTGCACAGCGGGCAGTGGTGCACTGCCCTCTGCAGCATGTATCACGGGCGAATGGCCCAGCAGGACTATAGCGCATAATCCCGCCAGCAGAGAGTTTTTACTGCAATTTAGATTCATACTTCTTTTGTTAGTTAATAGTATACTTTTTCTCGAATTATCGGTATGTTGCCGTATAAGGCGATGCAAAGATACGAAAATAAAAGGAAATCTCCAATGATATTAACTAATATTTTTAAAATGGTGTTATCTTGCAAAAAGCGTCAGGAAAAGGCATTTGTTTAGTAAAATATAATAATGTACGCGTGTATTGTGTAAACTCCTTGTTCTATTAGTGGAAAAATCATGGTCATTTTGGCGGAAAAGCAAAAAAGTATCAAAAATAATCAATAAAAGATGTTACCATTTCACAAAAAAGTATTATCTTTGCACGGTGGAATACACGTATGAACATAACTTTATTACTAACATATAGAAATTAAAACTAAATTAAATGAGAAAGAGAGAGTAAAAAATGGCAATTCACCATTGCGGGCCTGGTGGGCTTGGCGTGGAGGAGATTTTGTATCTCTACTAACTAAAACATTGTATTTATCCAATCAATTCAAAGAAAATACTTAAGTATGAATCAAAAAATCAGAAAGACAGCGCTGTTGATGGGTGCATGCTCCCTGTTGGGAATGTACTCACCAGTAGCAGCCAATGCCGAGAACTCGGTACAGGCTGTTCAACAGTCAACGAAGAAGGTTACTGGTACTGTGTCTGATGCCATGGGTCCCGTCATCGGAGCATCAGTGGTTGAGAAGGGCAATACCAGCAACGGTGTGGTTACCGACTTCGATGGTAATTTTACCATTAACGTGAAGCCCGGTGCAACTCTTGTCATCTCCTACATTGGTTATACCACGCAGGAGATTGCCGTAGGCGACAGAGCGAGCATCTCTGTAACGATGCAGGAAGACAACGCCATGATTGACGAGGTGGTTGTCGTAGGTTATGGTGTCCAGAAGAAGAAACTCGTCACCGGTGCTACCGTTGAGGTGAAGGGTGAGGACATTGCCAAGCTGAACACCACTCAGGTACTGGGTGCCCTGCAGAGCCAGAGCCCTGGTGTGTCTATTCAGGCTAACTCAGGTCAGCCTGGTGACGGCTTTAAGATTGCCATCCGTGGTGCAGGTACCAATGGCGACACGAAGCCTTTGTACGTTATCGACGGTGTAGCAGGAGGTGACATCAACAACCTGAACCCTGCCGACATTGAGCGTATCGACGTGCTGAAGGATGCTGCAAGCTGCGCCATCTACGGTTCTGCTGCTGCAAACGGTGTCATCCTCGTCACCACCAAGCAAGGTAAGGAAGGCAGCATTGAAATCAGCTACGACGGCAACATCGGCTGGCAGAACATCTACCGTCTGCCCCAGATGCTGACAGCCAAGGAGTATATGCAGGTGATGGACCTTGTACGCTACAACTCTGGGGAGTCAGTCCGCAACTGGTCAAGCTACTTCCAGGGACAGGAGTCTCTGCTGCAGGCTTATAACGACGGTTCCAATGCCGGTACCAACTGGGTTGAGGCTCTTCGCAAGAAGAACGCCATCACAACCTCTCACTCATTGAACTTGGCCGGTGGCGGCAGCCTCTCCAAGTTCTCTCTCGGTGTGGGTTACCAGTATCAGGATGGTGTCTTCGGCGGCGACTACGCCAAGTCTGACTACCGTCGTCTGACTGTCCGTCTGAACTCTGAGCACGTTGTCTATCGTAACTCAAAGGGCATGGACGTCATCAAGATTGGTGAGAACGTTTACTACAGCCACAAGCAGAATCAGGGTATCCAGATTGGCAACCAGTATTCAAACATCCTGTCTACAGCACTGCGTGGCAACCCGCTGATTCCCATCTACAATCAGAGTGGCGAATATTTTGGCTATAGCGACCTGAAGAGCATGGGTATGTTCAACTATACTTCATACGCCAGCAACCCCATCCTCAACCTGATTAACAGCCAGAGTGCCAACAACAAGAGTGTCAGCCACGGTCTGAATGCAGTAGGTTATATTGAGATTCAGCCGATCAAGGGTCTGACCTATCGTGGACAGGTGAACTACAGCCAGAGCTCTTGGAGCTGGCGCTGTTATCTGCCAACCTATAAGATTAACGACCAGGGTGACATGCGTACCACCGACCAGGCTACCAACCAGGTAGGTCTTGGCTGGAGCTGGGGCATGACTCACACCCTGAACTATAAGTTCGACCTGAAGGATCACCACTTCGATGTGCTGGCCGGTACAGAGTACGGCGAGAGCCGTCCTGATTTCGGTTTCCAGCTGAATGCCACTTCTTCTGACGCTATCGTAGGTGACCTGAAGCATGCCTACATGGACATGATGAAGAACAATACCAGTGCTACGGTATCAGGCTCTCCTTATACCGATTCTCGTGGTATGTCTTACTTCGGACGTTTGAACTATGACTATGCTGAGAAGTATATGTTCTCTGCTATTATCCGTGCCGATGGTAGCTCCGTATTCGCTCCCGGTCACCGCTGGGGTTACTTCCCCTCATTCTCTGCCGGTTGGGTCATCAGCAACGAGAACTTCCTGAGAGATTCCAAGTGGCTGAGCTTCTTGAAGCTGCGTGCCGGTTGGGGTCAGAATGGTAACAAGAACATTAGTGCTTTCCAGTATGAGGCTGCTTTCAAGTACGACGCCTACAGCATGTATTCATTCAACAGTGAGAAGGACAACCCCTCAAAGGGTGCCGCTCTTTCTCGTCTGAAGAACGAGGAGCTGACCTGGGAGACCTCTGAGCAGCTAGACTTAGGTTTCGATGCTCGTTTCCTCGGCGGCAAGCTGGGTATCGTCTTCGACTGGTACCGCAAGACCACAAAGGATCTGTTGCTGTATGTTCCCGTATCGCCTTCCACTGGTTTCGACACTCAGCTGAAGAATGCCGGTACCGTTCGTAACACCGGTATTGAGTTCGCCATCAACTGGCGCGACCGCATCGGTAAGGACTTCGAGTACAACATCGGCTACAACATTGCCTATAATAAGAATAAGGTAACAGAGGTGAACAGCTCGCAGAAGTACAACAACGGCGGTAGCGACCTGCTCGCCCAGGGTACTGGCTACATGGCCCGCTTCGAGGAAGGACAGCCTATCGGCTACTTCTGGGGTTATAAGACCGCCGGTGTCATCCAGAATGCTGCCGACCTGGCTGCATATACCGCAACCCTGAAGGACGGCAATGCTGCCAACTCTTTGCAGGGTACCGACCTGAAGGTGGGTGACCTGAAGTTCGTCGACACCAATGGCGACGGCATCATCACAGCCGACGACAAGACCTATCTGGGCGACCCCAACCCCGATGTCACAATGGGTATCACCCTGGGTGCCAACTGGAAGGGCTTCGACCTGAACATCACCGGCTACGCCGCTCTCGGACAGCAGGTGGCCCGCTCCTATCGTAAGTTCACCGATGGTGAGTACGAGAACTTCACCACCGAGGTCTATGACTACTGGAACGGCGAGGGCACCAGCAACAAGTATCCTCAGCTGGCAGCTATGAACCGTGGTGTCAACTGGCAGTCCATCTCTGACATCTATGTGGAGAATGCCGGCTACTTCCGCCTGCAGAACCTCACCGTAGGTTACGACCTGTGCAAGTCGCTGTTGAAGAGGAGCCAGTTCCAGCAGTGCCGCGTCTACTTCGCTGCCCAGAACCTCTTCACCATCACCAAGTACAAGGGTATGGATCCTGAGAACGGTATGGCCCTGAACGGTTCCGAGCCTTGGGTAACGGGTGTTGACGTAGGTAACTATCCTCAGCCCCGCACTTACATGGTTGGTGTGAACATCAAGTTCAAGGGTAAGGACACCCCGAAGGAAGTTCGCACAGAGACCAAGACCGTCTACGTGCAGGACGATGCTGAGATTAACCGCCTGAACGGTGAGGTTAACAAGCTGCGTGCCGAGAACGCTGACCTCCGCAACAAGCCTGCTGTGGAGAAGGTTATCAACAAGGAGTCTATCCTGAGCTATCCTTACTTCGTCAACTTCGAGATTAACAAGACCAAGGTCGTCAACCGCGAACGCGTGAACCTCCAGGCTGTTGCCGAGATGATCAAGGCTGCTCCGAAGGGCACCAAGTTCAACGTGGTCGGCTATGCCGACAAGGCCACTGGTACCGCAGCCCACAACGCAGAGCTGGCACAGGCCCGTGCACAGCACGTCTATGACACGCTCATCAACGAGTTCGGCGTTGCTGCTGACAGCCTCGTGCTCGACTCTAAGGGTGGTGTAGAGAACCTGTACTACGACGATGCTCAGATGAGCCGTTCGGTCATCATCACTCAAGTGAAATAAGCTTATAGACTGAAATACTTATAAAACTCAGATAATATAAGAAATATGAAAAAGATATTTTTATTTGCCGCCGTTGCTGTCACGATGGGTCTTGCTTCCTGTAGCATCGACAATGTAGAGAACATCGGCGAAATGTCTACCAGTGAATATCCACAGACTGACAGCCATGTTCAGGACGTGCTGGCTGGTGTCTATCAGAACCTGAACACGACGCACGCCAATCCGCAGTGCTCGTTCCTCTATGCAGCCTGTCTGGCATCTGATGACCAGTTGGGCGGTGGCGGTACCAACGACAAGCTGATGCAGGCTGAGGACTTGCTCTGTAACTACAATGCAGACATGACCAATCAGTTCTACTCAGACCGTTACGCCGGAATAGCCCGTGCCAACACCCTCATCAAGGTGCTGCTGGATGCTTCAGGCATGTCCGAGGACGTTAAGAACAAAGGTCTGGCCGAGGCTTACTTCCTCCGTGCCTTCTACTATTACGAGCTGGCCTCCATGTACGGCAACGTGCCCCTGATTCTTGACCCTGAGCAGGAAGACAACTCGCAGGGCGACGTCAAGGTGCTGTGGGGTCAGATTCTGCAGGACCTGCGCAATGCCTGTGACATGCTGCCTGCCGTGCGTCGCACTGACGGCCGTATCGACAAGTACACCGCCGAGGCTATGCTGAGCCGTGCCTGGTTGTTCTATACCGGCTTCTATTGCAACGGTACTTCAACAGCAGACCTGGTAAAAACTGATTACAACCCGCTGACTTCAGTTGATTTGAACGACGGCACCACGCTGACCAAGCAGGATGTCATCAACTACATCGACGACTGTGTGAACAACTCGGGCTATGAGCTGGTTCCCGACTTCCGCAACCTGTGGGCTTACACCAACAAGCTGGTTGTCGACGAGTATCCTTACACCGCTGGTCAGGGTCTGAAGTGGGTTGAGAATGAAAACGGTGTCAACCCCGAGTCCATGTTCGCCATCAAGTTCAACAAGCTGGCTTCGTGGAGCACGACGATTGGCTATGCCAACGGTATCGCCCTGCACTTCGGCGTGCGTGGTGGCCAGGACTATGCCAACACCTTCCCCTTCGGACAGGGTTGGGGCGCCGGTCCTGTAGCACCGAACCTCGTCAACGACTGGAAGGCTGCCGAGCCTAACGACATGCGTCTGAAGGCTACCATCGCCTTTGTGAACGACAAACAGGAAATGCCTGCTTACACCTACGGCGGCTGGGCTGACTTCGTACAGGAGACCGACTACTACTCAAAGAAGTGGTCGCCCATCTGTGCCGTCAACAAAGGCTACGTCAAGGGTGAGGACGGACAGGATCCCCCCGCATACATTGCCTGCTTTGAGACCGGTATGTATCCCGGCAACTGGGATACCTCCGGTGAGAACAACTTCCAGCTGTCGAACATCCACGACCTCGTGCTCATCCGCTTTGCTGACGTATTGCTGATGCAGTCTGAGTTGAAGGAAGACCCCTCAGGTATTAATAAGGTACGCGCAAGAGCTGGTCTGCCCGCTATCAATGGCTATTCACTACAGGCTCTGCAGAACGAGCGCCGTTGGGAGCTGGCCTGCGAGGGCATCCGCTGGAACGACATCCGCCGCTGGCACATCGCCTCCGTGGTCCTGGCCAAGCAGGAGAATCAGCCCATCTACTATTGCGGTTCTGCCTCTACAAACACTGCCCATAACGGTGGCTATACAGCCCGCTACAATGCTACTGCAGGTTTCCAGAAGATGCCTGAGACACAGATAGCCCTGGGTACTGTAAAGCAGAACGACGGTTGGACGGATGCCTCCTCTGAATACGGTGGCTGGTAATCCACTATGTTGAATCATTAAACAAAGAAGACAAATGAAAAAATCAATATTATTCATGGTTGCAGCCCTTGGTTTGCTGACTGCCTGCAACCCTTCGAAGGACAGCATCGACATGCCTGGCAACTCCAGTCTGACTGCTGAGCAGCTGACCAGTGGCTTCTCGGTTGTGCAGTATGCCGACGAGGACTATACCATCGAGTCTGCCGACGGTAACTATTTCATGTACACCACATCCCCATCCCGTGTGGTCACCATCTATCAGTTGGACGATGAAGGCAATCGCAATGTGCTGACTGCTGGCAAGGCCAACGGCACCTTCAAGATTGTGCCAAAGCGTGGTAATCCAAGCACCCAAACCTATTTTATTGAGACCCGCGACTTCAACGGCAATCTCATTGTCGGACAGAAGACCGCTACCGTCTATGTTCCTCAGGAGCTGGAGCCCGTTGTTCGCATGTTGGCCAGCGATGCCTACGGTTCCAAGACATGGTATTGGGGCGAGAATATTCCCTGGGACAACAACGGAACAATTGTTCTGGGCTCATGGGGTAACTTCGGTTATACTCCTGGCGATGGTGACACATTCCCCAATGGTATCTGGTGGTCATGTCCCGCCGATGAGTTGACTGGCCAGCTGCAGCACTCTGACACAGGTGTGGCCACTGGTGAGGAAAGTTCCAACGCCTCGATGGTCATCTACGATGATGGTAACATTGCTTGCTTCGATGCCGGTGGCAACAAGATTCGCAGTGGGAAATACTCTGTCGAAGGCTGGGACGGTACCACTCGCAAAGAGGTCAATGGTGTGGCTTGGAGTTTAGGAACTTTGAAGACAACAGAAGGTGCTATCTTGTTCCCCTTCAAAATAAATGGTGGTGGAACAAAGCCCACGGAGTTTGAAATCCTTAAGTTGACATCAGACCAGTTGATTCTGTCCTATGCTGATGCAGGAACAGGTAGCTGGAGCGAAGCCACTTTCTGGAGCTTTGTAAGTTCATCTGACGGTGAAGCCATGCTGACTGACTTTGGCACTAAGGCTTGGACCTGGGGAGAGAATATTCCTTGGGATAATAACGGAACAATTGTTCTGGGCTCATGGGGTAACTTCGGTTATACTCCTGGCGATGGTGACACATTCCCCAATGGTATTTGGTGGTCGTGCCCTGCTGCTGACCTGACTGGGCAGCTGCAGCACTCCGATACGGGTGTCGCTACAGGCGAGGAAGACCCGAACGCCTACATGACCTTTGACTGGGCAACAGGTAATGTGAAGTCTTACACGGCTGATGGTACTGAAATTCGCAGCGGTAAGTTCGCCCTGAATTATGATGAGAATCGTCAGGAAGTCAATGGCGTTGCATGGAACTTTGGTACGCTGGATACAGATGGAGGCTCTATCCTCTTCCCGTTCAAGATAAACGGTGGTGGCACCAAGCCCACTTCATTCGAGATTATCAAGCTGACCAACGACCAGTTGATTCTCACCTATGCTGATGAAGGCACAGGCAGCTGGAGCGAGGCAACTTTCTGGAGTTTCGTTAAGAAGTAACCTCTGACAGACAGAACATTAGTTCTAAACAAATTATTCATTCCGCCCTGCGACTTCCCATAGCCGCAGGGCGGATTCGTTTCGCTTAAGTTTTTAACGAATCATTTTAAAGTAGCATTGAGCATATCGAGATAAGAATCCCAAAATGCTCTTAAAGTAAATAGTACCTGACACTTCTTACACTTCTTACACTAAATATTGATTTATAGATGGTTACAAAAAAGTACCTTACACTTGACCTGACACCTAAGCTTACATAAAGTTTCTCGGCATGTAACCGGTAGTTTCTCGGCATGTAACTGGTAGTTTCTCGGCATGTAACTCCTGCTTTCTCGGCATGTAACTCCTGCTTTCTCGGCATGTAACTCCGACTCTGATGGTGGTTAAACCTAATGGGAATAGGGGGATGTCGTGAGGGTTAGGTGCAAGGTTAGGTGTGAGGTGCTGGTTTTATAACTATCCGATTTTCAATTATTAGCGCGAGAAGTGTTAGAAGTGTCAGATGTTATTTGAATAAACGTGAGTTCGATGTAAGAAAAGTGCCTGATAGTTGTCACAAATTAAAAAAATGTGCAATTATTTGGATATTACAGTTATTCTTTCTATCTTTGCAATCATAAATAATAGTTTCGATGGCAGAAAGACGATATCCTATTGGCATTCAGACGTTTTCAGAAGTAATTCGTGAAGGTTATTTGTATATAGATAAAACAGACCTTGTTTGGCAGTTAGCAAAATATGCCAAGTTTATATTTATGAGCCGGCCGCGTAGGTTTGGTAAGTCTCTGCTTACGTCTACTCTTGAATCGTATTTCCGTGGTGAACGTGAACTCTTCGAGGGGCTGAAGATAATGCAGCTTGAACAGAAATGGGAACAGTATCCTGTACTGCATCTTGACTTGAGCGGCGCCAAGCACATGCCCCCTGCACAGATCAGACAGGAACTGGAAAATATACTGGCTCCGTATGAGAAGATTTATGGTGGGAATCCTCAAGAGACCACACCCGGTATGTGTTTGGGCGGTCTTATTGACAGGGCGTATGAACAGACTGGCCGTCAGGTTGTCGTTCTTA
>JAFPEE010000054.1 GCA_017389705.1 Prevotella sp. | reverse complement strand
GGCATGAGCCTTACAGGATTGCCGACGGCTCTGGGCTCTCTCTATACAACTACGTGTCGGTAGAGTTGCTTTGTACCTTGCTGCGCCATGCATGGAAGTCGACCAGCATTCATAGTGCGCTACTGCCTGCCCTGCCCATAGCAGGTGTCGACGGTACGCTGAAGGACCGCATGAAGGGTACTAAGGCTCAGGGTAATGTGCATGCCAAGACGGGTACCGTGTCAGGTATTTCCAGCCTTGCAGGCTACTGTACGACGGCTAGCGGACGTCAGCTCTGCTTTGCCATCATCAACCAGGGTGTGATGCGTAACTCCAAGGGTAAAGCTTTCCAGGACCGTGTATGTAAGATGCTGTGTGAATATGAGTAAACTGACAAAATACATCTTGCTGGTAGTTGTCTGCCTGATAGTGCCGGCATTTTTCGTGTGGGACTTCCTGCCGTCGCTCCTGCCTTCGTTCCAGAACGACTATCCAAGGCTTCATGAGGTGATTCACAGGCTGACAGCCATCTACATGACGATTGTCACGACGTGGCTGATTATCAACTTCGCCAACTCGTTCCGCAGGCTGGGCGAACACCATGCACTGCCCCATCAGCAATACATGAACTCGTTCATCAGCGTGCTGAAGATTATTCTCTCCTTCATTGCTGTCATCATCGTCATTGCCATCATCCTGGATAAGGATCCCTCGACGCTGATAGCAGGACTGGGTGCCGCCTCGGCCATCCTGATGCTGGCTTTCCAGGACACCATCAAAGGACTGGTGGCAGGCATCCGTCTGACGTCGAACAACATGTTGACAGTAGGTGACCGCATTACAGTCCCTGCGGCAGGCATCGACGGTCTGGTGGAGGAGATTATGCTGACCACCGTCAAGGTGCGCAACTTCGACAATACCATCCAGACCATTTCGCCGCAGGCATTGGTTGACGGTACGTTCCAGAACTGGAAGGGCATGAAGGAGAACCAAGGACGCAAGGTGATGCGAAAGTTGTATATTGACTTCCGCTCTATTGTCAAGGATGAAGAGGGAGTGGTTAACCTGACGCGCTATCGCCAGCACATGGAGCAGTGGCTCGGCAAACACCCGCAGGTGCTGAAGGAGAGCATCATCATGGTGCACCAGCTGGATGCCACGCCAACAGGTCTGCCTGTGGAGTTTGTGTTCTGGCTGAATATGCAGGACTTGCTGCCCTACGAGCATGCCATTTCTGAGATTATGGAGTTTGCCTATGCCGAGGCGAATGCCTATGGGCTGCGTATTTATCAGCAATTCCCTGTACAATGAGCTTTACGACCACCATACTGCAATGGTTCCATGAAAATGGACGTACCTTGCCTTGGCGCGAGACACGTGATCCGTATGCCATATGGTTGTCGGAGATTATCTTGCAGCAGACGCGTATAGACCAGGGACGTCCTTATTGGGAACGCTTCATAGGTCGTTGGCCAACGGTAGCCGCCCTGGCTGCAGCCTCTGAGGACGAAGTACTGCGTGAGTGGCAGGGACTGGGCTACTATAGCCGTGCCCGCAACTTATATGCTGCTGCTCAGCAGGTAGTAGGACAGGGAGGCTTTCCCACCACGATAGAAGGTCTGAAAGCGCTGAAGGGAGTGGGCGACTATACTGCCGCTGCCATTGGGAGCATTGTCTTTGACCTGCCTGCAGCAGTGGTAGATGGCAATGTGTATCGGGTGCTCAGTCGCTATTTTGGCATCAGCACGCCTATTAACACCACGGAAGGTAAGAAGGAGTTTGCTGCTTTGGCACAAGAGCTATTGCCAAAAGCTAATAGCCAAAAGCAAATAGCCAACTACAACCAAGGCATGATGGACTTCGGAGCCATTCAGTGTACGCCGCAGCATCCTTCCTGTGACTTGTGTCCACTTGTGGAAACGTGTGTTGCCCTTCGCGAGGGTAGGGTAGACCTGTTGCCTGTCAAGGAACGTAAGCTAAAGGTCAAGGAGCGTCACCTGACATATATATATATACGGTTTAAGGGTGAGACAGCTATTCATCGCCGTCCTGCCGGTGATATCTGGCAAGGACTCTATGAGCCGTGGCTTGCTGAAAACGTCCCGTCTGGTGCAAGGCTATTGCGGCAGAACGTCAAACACGTTCTTACGCATCGTGTCCTCTATGCCGACTTCTGGCTGTGGGAGCCTCAGGAGCGTCCACAGCTGCCCGAAGACTATCTTTGGATTAAGGAAGAGGATATCGACGACTATGGCGTACCCCGTCTGATAGAAATAATGCTAAACGAACTGAATAAAAGAATATGAAGAAAATCAACCTTGCCATCTTTGTCTCGGGAAGTGGCACCAACTGTGAGAATCTTATCAAGTATTTCGCTGGCAGCGAGCTGGTGAACTGTGCGCTGGTTGTCAGCAACAAGGCCGATGCCTATGCCCTGGTCCGTGCAGAGAATCTGGGTGTTAAGACTGCCGTGGCTCCTAAACCGCAGCTTAACGATGCCGGCTTCATGATGCCGCTGCTTCGTGAAAACGACATCGACTTCATCGTGCTGGCAGGATTCCTTCCCCTGGTACCTGACTTCCTGATTGATGCCTTCCCCCGTCGTATTATCAATATCCACCCCGCATTGTTGCCCAAATATGGTGGCAAGGGTATGTGGGGACATCATGTCCATGAAGCTGTCAAGGCAGCAGGTGAACAAGAGACGGGCATGACGGTCCATTACGTCACACCCGTCTGCGATTCCGGTGAGATTATCGCCCAGTACCGTTGTGCCTTGTCGCCCGAAGATAGCGTTGACGATATTGCAGAAAAAGAACACCTGCTGGAAATGAAGTATTTCCCGCAGGTGGTCGATAAGGTGATTAGCGAAACCTTCTCAGACCGAAAGGCCTGAGTGCAGCGTCGCATTCGCTTAAGCCTTGAACGAAGCAAGGTCTTCTACCTGGAAGGCCTTGATGTATGCGCTCTTGCCGTATACATCCTCCTCCGTCATGCGGACATACACCTGTGCGCTCTTCAGGAAGAGCTCAGACGATGCGATGGTGTCGCGGATGATGAGGATAGACATCACCAGTTCGGCAGTCATATCGTAGAGACGACGAGCGAGGAAGTCCTGCGCATCCTGATTCTCGAGAGCCTTCACATTAGCAAGAGCTTCCTCATAGATAGGAACGAGCTTCTCCACGCGAGCCTTCAGAGCGGCAGTAGTGTCGCAGCAGGGCTTCAGAGTCTCCAGCATCTCCTTGATGTTGTTCAGCATGGTGCCGTTAGAGATGTAGCGGATAGCAGCCACAACTTGCAACTGAGTGGTACCCTCGTAGATAGAGAAGATACGAGCATCGCGGAACAGGCGCTGGCTCTTGTACTCCATGATGAAACCTGAACCACCGTGGATCGAGATAGCATCGTAAGCGTTCTGGTTGGCGTACTCTGAGTTCATACCCTTGGCCAGTGGTGTGAAGGCATCAGCCAAGCGCTGATACTTCTTCAGCTCCTGCTTCTCCTCTGGTGTGAGCTTGCGATCGCGCTCGATATCCTCAAGGCACTTGTAAACGTCTACATAGCAAGCTGTCTCATACAGC
>JAFPEE010000053.1 GCA_017389705.1 Prevotella sp. | reverse complement strand
CGTAATAGGCCATGCGGTTGTTGGCGTTGAGGGTGCTGGGGTCAATCTCATTCATGGTGAGCACGGCCTCCCCGAAGAACCCCGTCCTGACGTATTGCTCCATGAGCTGGCATTTGCACTTGTCTGCCTTGTCAATGTCTCTTAGGCGCTCGGCGGCGTTGAGGCTGAGGTGCAGATAGTGGAGGGCCAGGTCGGTCTTGTAGGTGCGGGTTAGCTGGTAGAGCTGCTGGGCGATGTCGTAGCGCACGCTCCACGACGAGGCACTGTTGTAGGTGGCTTGCAGCGTGCTTATGCGCTCCTCGCGCTGCTCCCTGAGCGCCTTGCTGTCGGCAATGGCTTTGTCGAGTACGTGCAACAGACTGTCGTTGATATACTTTATATCTTTCGTGTCTTGGCCGTTTGCCGCCTCGGCGGGAAGAAAGAGAAACGATGCAATGATGATAAGAAAAGTCCGAAACTGGTCCATACTGATAAGATTTTTTTTACGGTTCAAAGTTATTAATAATTTGCGACAATTTAAAATAAATGATGATTAATTTGAAATTCAGCCACGGCAACAATATGACAAAAAACGACATTTTTTGTGCGACTTTTGAGTTTAATACATATATGGAGTTGCCAAGATGCGTCCAGGAGATGGCTTTGGGTGTCTTCCGTTGAGAGACTAACTGACAGTTTTTAAATAATATACCAAACAAGCACTATGATGAGAAAAGCTACGTATTTGCTGGGCTTGCTGTTGTTCTCGCTGACATCAGTTGCCCATCAGCCGATGGTGGCCAGCGCCTCAGGCGGCCGTGGTGCTGCTCACCGCACCCGAGGACACTTCGGCCCCTTCCTATACCCTGTCCTGCCGCCGTGAGGGCAAGTGGGTGCCGGTGGCTGACGGTAAAGAGACCCGCTCGGGCCGTGTGAGCATCCTCCGTTTTCCCACTGTCTGGGGCGATGCCGTACGCGTGTCGTTCAGCGGCCAGGTCGGGCAGGTGTCGGTAGCCGAGTTCGGTGTCTATAATGAGAGAAGATGAGAGACGGAAAATAATATACTATTTTTTTTATCAAAACATTAATATGAAGCACATTAAATTTATTGTTACGGCATTGTTTCTCGCAGGTGGAATGGCATCTGCCAGTGCCATTGACTACACCTCGTATGTGGACCCCTACATAGGCTCAGACGGCCATGGCCACGTGTTCGTGGGTGCCAGCGTGCCTTTCGGGCAAGTGCAGCTCGGACCCATGAATATATACAAAGGATGGGACTGGTCGTCGGGCTACCACTACAGCGACTCTGTCGTCGTGGGCTTCAGCCACAACCATCTCAACGGCACGGGCTGCTCCGACCTGGGCGACATCAGCCTCATGCCTTATACCGGCAAGGTGCGCACCTCACAGGGCAAGCAGACCGACATCTCAGGGGCCGCCTCGTCGCTCTACAGCCATAAGAACGAGCGGGTAAGCCCCGGCTACTACAGCGTGGCGCTCGCCAATGGCGTGAACGTGGAGCTCACCGCCACCCAGCGTGTCGGCTTCCATCACTACACCTACACCGGAACGGCCACGCCGCGGCTGCTCATCGACCTGAAGACGGGCGTTGATACGAAAAGCTATGAGACCTACATACGGCGTATCGACGACCATACCGTCGAGGGCTACCGCTTCTGCCACGGATGGGCCCCACAGCACAAGATATTCTTCTACGCCACATTCAGCAAGCCCATCAAGAGCCTGAAGGTGTTTGACGACAACGACTACATGGGCGACGACGAGCTGCAGTGCCGCAACGCCAAGGGGGTGGTGACATTTGCCGATGCCGACCGCGACGTGCTAGTCAAGGTGGCAACGTCGTCGGTGAGCTGCACCAACGCCAGGATGAATATGGAGAAAGAACTGCCCGGATGGGACTTCAACGCCACGCATCAGGCTGCCGTTGACAAGTGGAACAAGGAGCTGAGCGTTATCGACATCGACGGCACGAAGAAAGACAAGACCATCTTCTACACGGCCCTCTACCACATGTTCATCGCGCCAACGCTCTACTGCGACGTGAACGGCGACTTCCGCGGCATCGGAGATAAGATATACCGCAACAACAAGTTCACCAACTACACCATATTCTCGCTCTGGGACACCTACCGCACGCTGCAGCCGCTGATGACGGTTTTGAAGCCTGAGATGATTGACGACGAGGTGAACTCCATGCTCAGCATCTACGACCAGAACGGCAAGCTGCCCATCTGGCCCCTTATGTCGGGCGAGACCAACTGCATGCCCGGCTACAGCTCCGTGCCGGTGATCGCTGATGCCTATCTCAAGGGCTTCAAGGGCTTCGACGCCGACCGCGCATTGCGCTACATGGTGTCCACGGCCACCAATCCCCGGCAGAACGGCGTGCCGGAATTCATGAAGTATGGCTATATCCCTGCCGACAAGAAAGGAGAGGCCACGTCCATCAACCTGGAGTATGCCGCCGATGACCGCGGCATTGCCCTGATGGCAAAGAGACTCGGCAAGGACGACATCTACAGCACGTTCCTCAAGAGGAGCAACGCCTATCAGACGCTCTTCGACCGCAAGATAGAGAAGATACACCCGAAGATGGCCGACGGAAGCTGGTATGAGCCCTACAACCCGTTCCTGGCCAACCACCGCGACGGCGTGGGCGACTTCACCGAGGGCAACGGCTGGCAATACACCTTCATGGTGCCGCAAGACCCCGAGGGACTCATCGCTGCCCACGGAGGCGACAAGGCTTTCGTGAAGAACCTCGATGAGCTGTTCGTGGCCCAGGGAGACCTTGGTGAGGGTGCCCCACCAGACGTGGACGGCCTTGTGGGACAGTATGCACAGGGCAACGAGCCTAACCACCACATACCCTACCTGTACGTTTACGCAGGCGAGCAGTATAAGACCGCGGCGCGCGTGCGCTCGCTCATCAGGCAGTTCTACAAGGCTGAGCCCGACGGCTATGCGGGCAACGAGGACTGCGGCCAGATGTCGGCATGGCTTGTGTCGTCGGCGCTCGGCTTCTATCAGGTCAACCCGTCAAACGGCGTGTACGTCTTCGGCAGTCCGGCCTACAAGCGGGCTTCCATCACGCTCAGGGGTGGCAGGAAGTTCATCGTCACGGCAAGCAACAACAGCGACAAGAACGTCTATATAAAGAGCGTGCGGCTCAACGGCAAGCCTTACACGAAGTCGTACATCACCTACGACGACATCATGCGGGGCGGCACCCTGTCGTTCACCATGAGCAGCAAGCCCAACAAGAGCTTCGGCACAAAGACGGCCGACAGGCCCGTCAGCGCAAGATAACAAGGGCCTATAACGAATCGTGTGGGGATGCAAGTGCCAGCTTGCCTGTTGTCTTTGCGGGTGGGCACGCTCCCGTACTACGGCCGGATTACTGCAGTACTTCACTGAAGTACTCGGGTAATCCGGCCTTGATTACTCGAGTATTCCGGCCTAAGTACTGGGACGGGGGAATAAGGAAGGCCCGCCCTTGCCGGATGGGAGAAAGAGAAAAATAACTTACTGTTATATGGATATAAACCTTTACTATTATATTATATGATAACAAATAAACCTTTTTCATTGCTGCTGAACGCAGCCACAGCCCTGGTGCTGAATGTGCTACCCGCACAGGCCGACAACCATTTGCCTGCCTGGGCTTTTGGTGGTTTCGAGCGTCCTGAGGGCGTAAATCCGCTTATCACTCCTAATGTGTCAACCTCTTTTTCTTGCCCCATGCGTGGGCAAAGTGTAGCTTGGGAGTGTGCCGACACGTTTAATCCTGCCGCTGTAGAGAAAGACGGTAAGATATGCATACTGTACCGCGCCGAGGACGACCCTAACGCCGGCATCGGAGGGCGCACGTCGCGCATAGGATATGCCGAGAGTAAGGACGGCATACACATTGACTACAGGCAGGCCACGCCCGTGATGTATCCCGACGACAGCGAGGTGTCGCGGACATACGAGTGGAAGGGCGGATGCGAGGATCCGCGCGTGGTGGCCGCCGACGTGGACGGCAAGACGCTGTACGTGATGACCTACACCTCGTGGAACAACAAGGTGCCACGCCTGGCCATAGCCACCTCTTCCGACCTGAAGACATGGACCAAGCACGGACCGGCCCTGCTGCGGGCTTACAACGGAAAGTTCAAGGACCTGGCCTGCAAGTCGGGCTCTATCGTCACCGAGGTGGTGAACGGCCGGCAGGTGGCCGCCAAGGTGAACGTGGGCGGAAAAGAAAAATACCTGATGTACTGGGGCGAACAGTGGGTGTGCGCCGCCACCAGCGACGACCTGGTGAACTGGACTCCCTATGTTGATGAAAACCAGAACCTTATATATCTCGTTACTCCGCGCGAGGGCTACTTTGACAGCATGCTCACCGAGTGCGGGCCTCCTGCCGTGAAGACCGGGGACGGCATCATCCTGTTCTACAACGGAAAGAACGACTCGGGCATGAAGGCCGACGCCGCCTATCCTGCCAACACGTATGCCGCCGGACAGATTCTCTTCTCGAACGATGACCCGCTGAAACCCATCGCACGCCTGGACAAGCCTTTCTTCCGCCCCATGACCGACTTTGAGAAGACGGGCCAGTATGCTGCTGGAACCGTATTCATAGAGGGTCTGGTGTACCACAACGGCAAGTGGTATCTCTACTATGGATGTGCCGACTCGATGGTGGGCGTGGCCGTGTACGACCCTGCACACCGCTCTGGCATTGGCGACCCCACCACGCTCCAGATTCCAGAGGGCATCGTCAACGCCTGGCCCGCCAACGGGCAGGGCAAGGTGCGCTGCACCATACACTCGTACAGCGGGGCCGCTGCCGACAGCGAGCGTCCCTTCTACCTCAACACGTCATACTCCATGCCCAACCACAAGTGGTGCGACACCAGCGAGGGCGACTCGTGGGTGGTGTTCGAGTTTACTGACGTGTACAGCATCCGCCGCCTGGTGTTCCGCGACGTGCAGGGACACGAGTCGAACTGCGGCAATGTGCCCGAATATACGGTGCTGACCAGCATGGACGGCAAGCAGTGGACGGAAGTGGCCCACAAGACGGGCGTGGAGAACGAGGCCACGAAGGACGTGTCGTTCACGGACACCGAGGCCCGGTATGTGAAGCTGGTGCTGAAAAAGGGTACACGGGGCGACGGAAGGAAGGACAATGCCGTGCGCATCTATGGCGTGGACATCTATGGCGAGATGGCCGCGCAGGCCGACCACGCAGGCGTGGTGAGCATCGGCAAGACCCTGCTCAAGGGCAGCGACGCCATGAACGAGAGGGAGACGGCCGCCAACCTGCTGGACGGCAACCATACGGACAAGAACACGAAATGGTGCTTTGCCAAAGGCAATGCCGACACGCACCCGTACAACTTTGCCATCATCGACCTGGAAGACGAGTATATGGTGAGCGGCTTCCACCTGTACGACTGCCGCACGCTGGAGCCGGACGTCAACGTAAGCGACTACCAGATATACGTAAGCGACACGGCACCCGACCTTAGCCTCATCTCAGTGACGGGCGACTCGAACACGTGCTGGGAACTGGCTGTAGACAAGAAGGGACAGGCCAATGCCAACATCAAGAAGGTGACTCTGGACAATGCCGTAAAAGCGCGGTATGTGAAGCTGGTTGTCCCGCGCACCACCCCGACGCAGAACGCGCAGACCACCAAGCTGTATGCATTTGACGTGCTGGGCACCTCTTGCACGACAGGCATCGGCCACGCCACCGCGCCCACACTGGCTCTGCCCGCCTTGGCCCGTGCCGGACAGACACTGCACGCTGACCTTGGCTGTCAGGGCGTGTTCATGCTGTACAGCCCCGACGGCACACTCGCTGCCAGGCAGCCATTCAACGGCACGCTGTCGTTCAGCCTGCCCATGCAGAAAGGGCTGTACGTGGCCTGCATACGCACGGCGCAGGGGCTGCACAGCGCAAAGATGGCCATAAGATAGGGGCACGACGATACCTCAAGGGCTCGCCCACAAGCGTTAAAGGACCATGCGGGCGAGCCGCCGCATGTGCATAAATCATTAATAATAGTTAACGAAGAGGGGGGGGCTGCGCCCCGAAGTCCGTCTTCTATTTATAATTTATCACCCGATTTTTCATTAAAACAAAAACGATATGACAACAAACAAATCTCGGCTCCGCATGCTGGGACTTGCCGCAGCAGCCCTGCTGACCGCCCTGCCTGCCCTGGCCGACAACTACCTGCCCGCCTGGGCTTTTGGTGGCTTCGAGCGTCCTGAGGGCGTAAATCCGCTTATCACTCCTAATGTGTCAACCTCTTTTTCTTGCCCCATGCGTGAGCAAAGTGTAGCTTGGGAGTGTGCCGACACGTTTAATCCTGCCGCTGTAGAGAAAGACGGTAAGATATGCATACTGTACCGCGCCGAGGACGACCCTAACGCCGGCATCGGAGGGCGCACCTCGCGTATAGGCTATGCCGAGAGTGCCGATGGCGTACACCTTGATTCTCGACAGGCTACCCCTGTGTTTTACCCTGATGGTAGCGACATCTCGCGCACCTACGAGTGGAAGGGCGGCTGCGAAGATCCGCGTGTGGTGGCGGCCAATGTTAAGGGCAAAACACTGTATGTAATGACTTATACGGCATGGAATAATCGCACGTCACGCTTGGCCATTGCTACCTCTACCGACCTGCAACACTGGACAAAGCATGGCCCCGCGCTGCTAAACGCCTATAATGGCAAGTTTAAAGATTTGGCGTGCAAGTCGGGCTCTATCGTTACCGAGGTGGTGAATGGCAAGCAGGTGGCTGCCAAGGTGAAGGTGAATGGTAAGAAAAAATACCTGATGTATTGGGGCGAGCAGTGGGTGTGCGCCGCCACGAGCGATGACCTTGTGAACTGGACGCCATATGTTGATGAAAACCAGAACCTTATATATCTCGTTACTCCGCGCGAGGGCTACTTTGATAGTATGCTCACCGAGTGTGGCCCTCCTGCTGTAAAAACCTCTGATGGCATTATTCTCTTCTACAATGGTAAGAACGATTCGGGTGCTAAAGCCGATGCCGCCTACCCTTTAAACACTTATGCTGCTGGACAGATTTTGTTCTCTAACGATAATCCGCTACAGGTGAAGGCGCGTCTCGACAAGCCGTTCTTCCGTCCCATGTCCGACTTTGAAAAGACGGGGCAGTATGCTGCTGGAACGGTGTTTATTGAAGGACTGGTGTATCATAACGCCAAATGGTTTCTTTATTATGGCTGTGCCGACTCGATGGTGGGCGTGGCTGTATACGACCCCGCACATCGTTCGGGCGTGGGCGACCCTATCGTGATAAAATAACGTGAGTTCGACGAATTAGAATAACGTTAATTGTCTATCTACTATCCTTTGAACTGCAATTGTTGGTTTCTTAGGAAAGAAACAATAAGCAGCCAAAGATTCAAGAGTGTTGACAATGAAGCTATCGAATGATCTGTGTCTGGAATGTTCCACTTGTGCAATATTCTTCAACTCGTCATTTACCGTTTCTATTATTGCTCGTTTCCTAAGCAGCAGCTTGTCAGACACGCTCATCAAGGCACCTTTCATGTTGTTTTTAAGTTTGATGATAAGCTGTATGCCATCCACGAACAGGCGTTGGAAAAGGTTCTTGCTGATATACCCTTTATCTTCGACCAGCTTGCCATATATGAATTCTACGAAGGCTTTGTATTCCAATGGTTTCCTGTCATCCACATCTCCCGGGGTTATCATAAAGTTCAGCAACTCACCCCTCTCGTTACATATCAGATGCAGCTTAAAGCTAAAGAACCATCCCATGGAGCATTTGCCTCTTTGCGCAATGCCCTTGAATACCTTGTGGATATGTATCCTCTGGTTCCTGCATACTCTAAGGGGAGTGCTGTCCACGAAACTTATGCCAGTACATTTTCCGAGCAGCACCTTCTTGATGAATAGAGCCAAAGGG
>JAFPEE010000052.1 GCA_017389705.1 Prevotella sp. | reverse complement strand
ATAGCGGGCTTGTCCTCTGGCTTGTCTACGATGAGACACTCGGTGGTGAGGAACATTCCTGCGATAGATGCTGCATTCTCAAGTGCCACACGGGCAACCTTTGCCGGGTCGATGACACCAGCCTCGCGCAAGTCTTCGTAAACGTCGGTACGAGCGTTATAACCGAAGTCGCCCTTGCCCTCGCGTACTTTCTGTACTACTACAGCACCCTCGCCACCAGCGTTGATGACAATCTGGCGCAGAGGCTCCTCAATAGCACGGCAGATGATGTTGATACCTGTCTGCTCGTCAGCGTTGTCGCCCTTGAGGTCAGCCAGAGCCTGCTGAGCGCGGATGTAGGTCGTACCACCACCGGCAACGACACCTTCCTCGATGGCTGCACGGGTAGCGCAGAGAGCATCGTCAACACGATCCTTCTTCTCCTTCATCTCTACCTCGCTGTTAGCACCTACGTAGAGTACAGCTACGCCACCTGCCAACTTGGCAAGACGCTCCTGCAGCTTCTCCTTGTCGTAAGAAGAGGTAGTGAGCTCGATTTCCTTCTTGATCTGAGCGATGCGGTCTTGAATAGCCTGCTTGTCGCCAGCACCGTTGACGATAGTTGTGTTGTCCTTAGAGACGGTCACCTTGTCGCAGGTTCCCAGCATCTCGAGGGTTGCCTGCTCGAGCTTCAGACCTTTCTCCTCGCTGACAACGACGCCACCAGTCAAGGTTGCGATGTCCTCGAGCATAGCCTTGCGACGGTCGCCAAAGCCAGGAGCCTTGACAGCACAAATCTTCAAGCCACCACGCAGACGATTGACAACCAGTGTGGTCAGCGCCTCAGAGTCAACATCCTCGGCAATCACGAGCAGGGGACGTCCGCTCTCAGCAGCAGGCTGCAGAATGGGTAGGAAGTCTTTGATGTTAGAGATCTTCTTATCGTAGATGAGAATGTAAGGATTCTCCATCACACACTCCATCTTCTCTGAGTCGGTAACGAAATAGCCAGAAAGGTAGCCACGGTCGAACTGCATACCCTCGACAACACCAATATGGGTATCGCGGCTCTTGCTCTCCTCGATGGTGATGACACCGTCCTTAGAAACCTTGCGCATAGCGTCAGCCAGCAGCTTACCAATCTCCTCGTCGTTGTTGGCGCTGACGGTAGCCACCTGCTCAATCTTATCGTAGTTGTCGTCAACCTTCTCGGCGTTGTCCTTAATGAAATCGACAACGGCCTTGACAGCCTTGTCGATACCACGCTTCAGGTCCATGGGGTTGGCACCTGCGGTAACGTTCTTCAGGCCCTCGGTAACGATAGACTGTGTCAGGATGGTAGCAGTTGTCGTACCGTCACCAGCATCGTCACCAGTCTTTGATGCTACACTCTTTACAAGCTGGGCACCAGTATTCTCGAACTTGTCCTCCAACTCGATTTCCTTGGCTACGGTTACACCGTCCTTGGTAATCTGGGGAGCACCGAACTTCTTCTCAATCACTACGTTGCGGCCTTTAGGACCCAGCGTTACCTTTACTGCGTTTGCCAACTGGTCCACACCATTCTTCAACAGGTCGCGGGCCTCAATATTGAATTTAATGTCTTTTGCCATAATACTTTTTGCTTTTGGCTATTGGCTATTGGCATTTGGCTAAAAGCTAACTGCTAACAGCTAACAGCATGTTAATAATTACTTCTCAATCACTGCAAGCACGTCGCTCTGACGCATCATCAGATACTTTTCGCCCTCGAACTCCAGCTCTGTACCACTGTACTTGCCATACAGCACTTCATCGCCAGCCTTGAGAATCATCTCTTCGTCCTTTGTTCCCTGCCCTACAGCCTTAATAGTGCCATGAAGGGGTTTCTCCTTAGCGGTATCAGGAATGATGATGCCACCGATTTTCTCTTCTGCCGGTGCGGGCAATACCAGCACGCGGTCTCCTAATGGTTTGATGTTCATAATACTTATTTTTAAATTAGACTTTGAATCTTTTCTGCACTCAGTTTAGCGAAAAGCGTGCCAAATGAGTAAAACTGACACTTTGGCAGTCGAAGAATTTGGTGGTTATAAAATTAATTCCTATCTTTGCACCTTGATAACCAAATAAAACTATCAAATTTTTATGAAAGACTTTTTGAAATACGTTCTTGCGACAGTTACAGGCATTATCCTGATAACAATTATCATGGGTATCCTTTCTGTCATTTCGCTGGTAGGCTTGGCCGCTTCGAATGCCGGTAGCACCCAAGTGGAAGAAAACTCAGTGTTCACCCTGAACCTGTCAGGCATCATGGATGAGCGTGCCGTCTCTGACCCGATGACGATGCTGACTGGGCAGGTGAGCGAAGAGCTGGGACTGGACAACATTCTCTCAGCCATCCGCAAAGCCAAGGAGAACGAGAACATCAAGGGTATTTATATTGAGGCTGGCATCTTCTCATCAGACTCACCTGCTTCCACGCACGCATTGCGCGAGGCCCTGATAGATTTCAAAAAGTCAGGCAAATGGATAGTGGCCTATGCCGACTCCTACGACCAGACGACTTATTACATCTGCAGCGTAGCCGACAAGATTTTCCTGAATCCTCAAGGCATGGTTGACTGGCACGGTTTGGGCGCTACCCCCTACTTCATCAAGGATCTGCTGGCTAAGTTTGGCGTGAAAATACAGCTTTGCAAGGTAGGCAAATACAAGAGTGCGCCTGAGATGATGACTGCCGACGGCATGAGTGAGCCCAACCGTGAGCAGGTTAGTGCCTACATGAATGGCATCTGGGACGTCATGCTGAAGGAGGTTTCTGCCAGCCGTAAGATTGCCGTTGACTCGCTGAATGCCTATGCGGACCGTTTCATCACCCTCTCCACCCCCGAAGAATTTGTGAAGATGAAGCTGGTGGACAAGCTCATCTATACCGACGAGGTAAAAGGAGAAATCAAGAAACTGCTGAAGATAGACGCTGACGAGAAAATCAAGCAGCTGAACCTGACGGCTATGGAAGGTGTGAAGGCGAAGAAGGAAGAGGGCGACCAGGTGGCCGTCTACTACGCCTACGGCCAGATTGTTGACTCTGATACAGGCAGCAAGATTTCTGACGGAGAGAACATCGTAGCCACCGAAGTCTGCAAGGACCTGGAGGCTTTAGCTAACGACGACAACGTAAAGGCCGTTGTGCTACGCGTCAACTCGCCTGGTGGTTCAGCATACGCATCAGAACAGATCTGGCACTCCGTCTCACAGCTGAAGGCTAAGAAACCCGTCGTGGTATCGATGGGTGGCTATGCCGCATCGGGTGGCTATTATATCAGCTGCCCAGCCAACTATATTATGGCTGAGCCTACAACCATTACGGGTTCTATCGGCATTTTTGGCATGTTCCCCGATTTCAGTGGCTTGCTGAAGGAGAAGTTAGGCATTAAGTTCGACGAGGTAAAGACCAACAAGCATGCAGCCTTTGGTACCGCATCACGTCCGTTCAACGAGGACGAGATGAAACTGCTCGAAGGTTACATTGGACGTGGCTATGAGCTGTTCCGTAAGCGCGTGGCTGATGGTAGAAAGCAGTCGGTAGAGGCTATCGAAGAGATTGCACAGGGACGTGTCTGGCTTGCTAACGACGCGCTGAAGATTAAACTCGTCGACGAGATTGGCGGGTTGGACAAAGCCATCGAAAAAGCAGCCAAGCTGGCAAACCTCAGCGAGTATCATGCTACGAGCTATCCTGAGCAGCCCAGTTGGTTTGAGAGTCTGATAAGCACAGCCGAGAGCGGTAGCTACCTGGACGAACAGCTGCGTGCCACGCTGGGCGAATACTACGAGCCTTTCATGTTCGTAAAGAACCTCAACAACAGGAATGCCATCCAGGCTCGTCTGCCCTACTACATCCATATTAAATAGTAAGGACAGTTAGCACAAAGCAAGAGAGAATCCCAAATAACACATGTAGTCTTGGAAGGCGATTTCATTAAAATCAGCAAGTGGCTCCTCCCGTTAAGCTGGGCTTACGGATTTGGTGTGAAGCTGAGGAATACGATGTTCGACATCGGAATCCTTAAAACTCACGCCTTCGACATACCCGTCATCTCCGTAGGTAACATTACGGTAGGAGGCACCGGCAAGACCCCGCATGTCGAGTATCTGGCCCAGCTGTTGAGGGGAAAGTTCCGCGTTGCCGTCCTCAGCCGGGGCTACAAGCGGAAGAGCAAAGGTTTCATCAAGGCAGACGCCACGACAACCATGCAAGAGATTGGCGACGAGCCGTTCCAGATGAAGCAGAAGTTCCCTGACGTCACCATTGCTGTAGACAAGAATCGTTGCCATGGTATTGAACAGCTGACAGAGCAAGACCAGCGCCTGGAAGTGGTATTGCTGGACGACGCCTTCCAGCATCGCTACGTAAAGCCCGGCATCAATATCCTGCTGGTAGACTATCACCGGCTCATCATCTACGACACACTATTGCCTGCGGGACGCATGCGCGAACCTATTAAAGGTAAGAACAGAGCCGACATCGTTATCGTCACCAAGTGTCCTAAGGACTTGAAGCCCATGGACTTCCGTGTCATCACCAGGGCCATGGACCTTTATCCCTATCAGCAGCTTTACTTCACCACGCTGGAGTATGCCGAGCTAAAGCCTCTCTTTCCTAAAGCGGGACATGTGGGTCCTCGGCCTCAGCTGACAGCGATGGGCGACACCCACACCATGCTGCTCACAGGCATTGCCTCTCCAAAACAGCTGGAGCACGACCTGTCGTCACAGATTCCCCATCTGTCGCCACTGATTTTTGGTGACCATCACCAGTTCAAAGCGAAGGACATTCAGCTCATCAACGACACCTTCGCCAGCATGAAGAGCCCCAAGTGCATCATTACAACCGAGAAAGACGCCACTCGCCTGCAAGGAGTAGAAGGACTCAGCGACGAGGTGCGTCAGAATTTGTATGTATTACCTGTCCGCATTACTTTCATGCTGGAGCAGGAAGAAATGTTTAACAATCATATTATTGGCTATGTACGCAAAAATTCAAGAAACAGCATCCTGGTTAAAAACAAGGATGTCAACAAATCCAACGACTGCAATAATACTGGGGACGGGTCTCGGACAATTAGCTTCCGAAATAACTGACAAGCTCGAAATCCCCTATAGCGAGATACCTAACTTCCCGGTCTCTACCGTAGAAGGCCACTCTGGCAAGCTCATCTTCGGCAAGCTGGGAGGTGTTGACATCCTGGCCATGCAGGGACGTTTCCACTTCTACGAAGGCTACGACATGAAGGCTGTCACCTTCCCCGTTCGCGTCATGTACGAGCTGGGCATTAATACGCTCTTTGTCTCCAATGCCGCAGGTGGCATGAATCCAGCCTTCAAGATTGGCGACCTGATGATCATCACCGACCATATCAATCTGTTCCCTGAACATCCGCTGCGTGGCAAGAACTTCCCCACAGGTCCTCGCTTCCCCGACATGCATGAGACCTACGATTCCAACCTTATCAAAACAGCTGCAGAGATTGCCAGGGAACGCAAGATTCGCATCACCTATGGTGTCTACGTAGGCGTACAAGGACCAACCTTCGAAACCCCTGCAGAATATAAGATGTATCGCATAATGGGGGGCGATGCAATAGGCATGTCTACCGTCCCTGAGGTGATAGTAGCTCACCACTGTGGCATCCGTACCTTCGGTGTGAGCGTCATTACCGACTTAGGAGGCTTTGACACCCCCGTAGAGGTCAGCCACGAGGAAGTGCAGGAAGCTGCCAATAAGGTACAACCCCTCATGACAGAAATCATGCGCGAGATGATTATCCGCTCAGAAAACATCGAGCATAACGGCAAAAGTAAAATCAACTCCAACTATCCTACAAAGAAATGGAAATCCAAAAAATAGGCGAATTTGGTCTGATAGACCGTCTGACGAAAGACATAGAGCCCAAGAACGCATCCACCCGGTATGGTGTAGGCGACGACTGTGCCGTGCTACACTATCCCGACACCGAAGTGCTCGTCACCACCGACATGCTGATGGAGGGCGTGCACTTTGACCTTACTTACATTACCCTGCAACACCTGGGCTATAAGTCAGCTATGGTCAACATCAGCGACATCTTTGCCATGAACGGCACACCCCGCCAGATGACCGTATCGGTGGCCTTGAGCAAGCGCTTCACGGTAGAGGATATGGAGCTGTTCTATTCTGGCTTGCGTATGGCTTGCGACAAATGGGGCGTCGACATCGTTGGTGGCGACACCACCTCCAGCTATACAGGGCTGGCCATCAGCATCACCTGCATTGGCGAGGCCCGCAAGGAAGACATCATCTATCGCAACGGAGCCAAGGAGACTGACCTCGTCTGCGTTAGCGGTGACTTGGGAGCAGCCTATATGGGACTCCAGCTTCTCGAGCGCGAGAAGGCCGTCTACTACCAGATGGTCGACGAGGCAAAGGCCAAGGGTACTGCCCTACCCGACTTCCAACCCGACTTCGCCGGCAAGGAGTATCTGCTGCAGCGCCAGCTGAAGACAGAGGCCCGTGGCGACATCGTCCAGCGACTGCGCGAGGCTGGCATCCGTCCAACAGCCATGATGGATATCTCCGACGGTTTGTCTAGCGAGTTGTTGCACATCTGCACTCAGAGCCATGTGGGTTGTCGCATCTTCGAGAAGCAAATCCCTATCGACTACCAGACTGCTGTCATGGCCGAGGAGCTCAATATGAACGTCACTACCTGTGCTCTGAACGGAGGCGAAGACTACGAGCTACTGTTCACCGTTCCCATTGGCGACCATGAGAAGATACAGGCCATCGACGACGTCAAGCTCATTGGACATATCACTAAGGAAAGCCTTGGCCATGTGCTCGTGTCACGCGACGACCAGGAGTTTGAACTCAAAGCACAAGGATGGAACCCCTTAAGTGATAAGTGAGGAGTGGCAAGAATGGGATGATTTCTTAAAAAAGGTTAACATAAGTAAGATTCTCCCTCCTTCTTTGTTCATTCTTCATTTTTCTTTGTACCTTTGCACCCGCAATCAGGAGGATTGCCTCAGAAAACAACAAAATGGTGCCTTAGCTCAGTTGGTAGAGCATCGGACTGAAAATCCGTGTGTCCCCGGTTCGATTCCTGGAGGTACCACTTTCCTCCTTTCATTATGAACCCCTGTCTTAGAGATTTCTCTAGCAGGGGTTTTTCATTTGTCTATCCCTTTTTGTTTCCGTCACTTTTCGTACCTTTGCGAGCGTCATGCTGGCTTGTGAGTGTCGTGCGCGTACCTATAATAATCCATCACTGCAAGAAAAATCACTTTTTATTTGGTTTTTTGCCGACTTATTCGTACCTTTGAACGCTAGTAGCTCACATAACTAAAAAACAAATACGAACGATTATGGCAAATGTAGTTGATTTCAAGTACGCCCCGATGTTCCAGTTGGGCGAGGACAAGACCAAGTACCGTCTGCTCTCAAAGGCAGGCGTAACCACCGCAGAGTTTGAAGGCAAGCAGATAGTAAAGGTGTCGAAGGAAGCCCTGACACTGCTGGCCCAGCAGGCTTTTCATGACGTGGAGTTCATGCTCCGCCGCGAGCATAACCTGCAGGTGGCTGCTATTCTGAACGACCCTGAGACATCCGAGAACGACAAGTACGTAGCCCTGCAGTTCCTGCGCAATGCTGAGGTAGCTGCCCGTGGCATCCTTCCTTTCTGTCAGGATACAGGTACAGCCATCATCCATGGCGAGAAGGGTCAGCAGGTATGGACAGGCTTTGAGGACGAGGAAGCTCTTTCGCTGGGAGTCTACAATACCTTCACCCAGGACAATCTGCGCTATTCGCAGAATGCGCCTCTTAACATGTACGACGAGGTGAACACCCGTTGCAACCTTCCTGCCCAGATAGACCTCGAGGCCTGTGAGGGAGCAGAGTATCGCTTTGTCTTTGTTGCCAAGGGTGGCGGCTCGGCCAACAAGACCTATTTCTACCCTATGACCAAGGCAACCATCCAGAACGAAGGCACCCTGTTGCCTTTCCTGGTAGAGAAGATGAAGTCACTGGGTACTGCAGCATGTCCTCCTTACCATATTGCCTTCGTCATTGGCGGCACCTCTGCTGAGAAGAACTTGCTGACGGTAAAGCTCGCCTCCATCAAATATTACGATTCGCTGCCCACCACTGGCGACGAGACAGGACGCGCCTTCCGCGACATCGACCTCGAGAACAAGCTGCTTGACGAGGCACACAAGATTGGACTCGGTGCACAGTTTGGCGGTAAGTCGCTGGCTCACGACATCCGCGTCATCCGCCTGCCACGCCATGGTGCCTCCTGTCCTATCGGCATGGGTGTCTCCTGCTCCGCTGACCGTAACATCAAGGCTAAGATTAATGCTGACGGCATCTGGCTTGAACAGATGGACGAGAACCCCTCTGAGCTCATCCCCGCTGAGTATGCCCAGGCTGGCGAAGGTCAGAACACCATCGTTATCGACTTGAACAACGGCATCGACGCAGTCCGCCAAGAGCTGTCCAAGTATCCCGTATCCACCCGCGTCAACCTGAAGGGTACAATCATCGTAGCCCGCGACATAGCCCATGCCAAGCTGAAGGCCCGCATCGACGCTGGCGAGCCCATGCCCGAGTACTTCAAGAAGTATCCTGTGCTCTATGCCGGTCCTGCCAAGACCCCCGAGGGCTATCCCTGTGGCTCTATGGGTCCCACCACGGCCAACCGCATGGATCCCTACGTTGACGAGTTCCAGTCGTTAGGCGCCTCTCTGGTCATGATAGCCAAGGGCAACCGTTCCGACGTTGTCACCGAGGCCTGCAAGAAGCATGGCGGCTTCTACCTGGGCAGCATTGGCGGTGTTGCTGCAGTACTCTCGCAGAGCTCCATCAAGAGCATCGAGTGTGTAGAATATCCTGAGCTGGGCATGGAGGCCATCTGGAAGATTGACGTCGAGGACTTCCCCGCCTTCATCCTTGTTGACGACAAGGGCAACGACTTCTTCAAGCAGCTCAAGCCCTGGTGCCCGAATGCGAAATAAGCTCGACATAGTCATGTTCTTTGTGCTGTTGCTTGTCACCCTGACGGCAACAGCACAAGACGTGTCTGTGCGCGGCTGTCGCAGAGGTATGCAAAGTGGTACTATCACCCGTGGGCTTCGTACTGGTCCCTTCCGTGTCAAGTTAGGTGGCGAATTCTACCATGGCGACCGTCATCAGCTGCTGGTCCTCGCTGCTTTTAACGACCAGGCTTTCGAGTCTGACGAGGCCACAGCCGTCCAAAAGTGGGACAAGATATTCAATGCGGTAGGCTACAACGAAGCGCCATACGCAGGTTCTGTCCACGACTACTTCTATGCCCAGAGCTACCAGCAGTTCAACCTCACGTTCGACCTGCAGTATGTGCAGCTCAGCGAGGGGCGTGCCCGATATGCCAGCACCGCCTCTCACGATGAAAACTCACAGTTCCTCGTCAGCGACATCATCGATTCGTTGTCCAAGCGCGACATCGACTGGAGCCTTTACGACTGGGATGGTGACGGCTACGTCAATCAGCTGCTCATCATCTATGCTGGAAAAGGCATGCACGACGGTGGTGGCAACAACACTATCTGGCCGCACCAGTGGTGGCTCAGCCTGCATGTAGACCCTACGACGGAAGCGTATTGTCAGCCTCGTACCGTCACCAACGCTGACGGCAGCCAATACCTCGTCGACAACTATTGTGCCGTGAACGAGCAAGGCACTTTCAGCGACCCCTTCGGTACCATCTGCCATGAGTATTCACATTGTTTCGGTTTCCCTGACTTCTACTATGGCAGCGAAAAGTTTCTCAGAGACTGGGACCTCATGGACTTCGGCAACAACAACGATGGAGGCTACCGGCCGCCAAACTACTCGGCCTATGAACGCTGGCTCATGGGATGGCTCACGCCCGTTGAGCTCACCTCTGCCACTACCATTACCGACATGGTCTCCCTCAGCGACCAGCCACAGGCCTACCTTGTACGCAACGACGGCTGCGAGCAGGAGTTCTACATTCTTGAGAACCGTCAGCAGAAGGGTTGGGACACCTCGTTGCCCGGCAACGGCATCATCGTCTTCCACATTCACTTTGACGAGGACGTCTGGTTAGACCCTTTCTCATCGCCTAACACTCCTGTCTATAAGCATTACACGATTTTCCCGGCCAACAACAAAAGCATGGCCAATTATAATTCCGGTTGTGGCTATCCCTATCAGGCCAACGACTCGCTGACCAACACATCCACGCCCGAAGCCTCTCTATGGAATGCCAACAGTGACGGCACAAAGCTCATGTCGAAGCCTATCAGCCAGATGGCTGTCGATGCCAATGGGCGGGCCTCGTTCCATTTCACCCTGAATCCCACGGCCATCAGCGAGAAAACAGCCAATGGCATGTCTCAGGTGCTTTACGAGATTGGTCCCATCCGCATAGTCCGCACGGCTAACGGAGACATTAAAAAAGTGATGAAGCGCTGAACGCCCCACCACTCTTTTTCTGTTATCCTGTTATCCTTTTACCTTTTTACCTTTAGTTCCTGAATACCAGTCCGTCGCCAAACTCGTCAATGATGATAGGCTTCGTACGGTCTACCTGGTCGGCGAGTATCTTGCGTGACAGGTCGTTGAGCACCAAGTGTTGGATGGCACGCTTGACGGGACGTGCGCCAAAGTCGGGGTCGTAGCCCTCCTGAGCCAGATAGCTGACGGCAGCATCGGTGATGTCCAGTCGGATGCCCTGCGGCTCCAGCATGTCGGTTACCTTCTTCATTTGCAGGCGTACCACATCAGCAATCTGCTGTTGTGTGAGCTGCTGGAAGGTGATGATTTCATCGATACGATTAAGAAACTCCGGTCGCATGGTCAGCCTCAGCTGCTCGCGTGTGGCGTTCGACGTCATGATGATGATGGTGTTCTTGAAGTTAGCCGTACGACCTTTATTGTCCGTCAGTCGTCCGTCGTCCAGCACCTGCAGCAGGATATTGAACACGTCAGGATGAGCCTTTTCTATCTCGTCGAACAACACCACCGAGTAAGGCTTGCGCCTCACGGCCTCCGTCAGCTGGCCACCCTCGTCGTAACCTACATAGCCCGGAGGAGCGCCTATCAGCCTGCTCACGGTATGCTTCTCCTGATACTCCGACATGTCTATACGCGTCATCATCGTCTCGTCGTTGAACAGGTATTCAGCCAGCGCCTTGGCCAGCTCCGTCTTGCCCCCACCCGTCGTACCTAAGAAGATGAACGACGCTATGGGGCGCTTCGGATCTTGCAGTCCGGCACGCGAGCGACGTACAGCGTCAGAGACAGCCACAATGGCCTCGTCCTGACCAATGACACGCTTGTGCAGCTCCTCCTCCAGGTGCAGCAGCTTCTCGCGCTCGCTCTGCATCATACGCGTCACAGGAATGCCCGTCCAGCGACTCACCACCTCAGCGATGTCGTCGGCAGTAACCTCCTCGCGCACCAGCGAGTTGCCACCCTGCGCATTGGCCAGCTGTGTCTGGATGGCCTTGATGTCGTCCTCCAGCGCCGTCAGCTTCGAGTAGCGTATCTCGGCCACCTTGCCGTAGTCACCCTCGCGCTCGGCACGCTCAGCCTCGTACTTCAGATTCTCCATCTCCTGCTTGTCCTGCTGGATTTTGTTCACCAGCTGGCGTTCGCCTTCCCACTTGGCCCGGAACTGGGTCTCCTGCTCGCGCAGCTCGGCAATATCCTTGTCCAGCTGGGCTATCTTTTGCTCGTCGCCCTCGCGCTTGATGGCTTCGCGCTCTATCTCCAGCTGGGCCAGACGACGTGTAATCTCGTCCAGCTCCTCAGGCACCGAGTCGCGTTCCATACGCAGCTTGGCAGCAGCCTCGTCCATCAGGTCGATGGCCTTGTCAGGCAGGAAACGCTCACTGATGTAACGCTCAGACAGTTGTACGGCGGCGATACAGGCATCATCCTGGATACGTACTTTGTGGTGGTTCTCGTAACGCTCCTTCAGACCGCGCAGAATCGAGATAGCGCTCAGCTCGTCGGGCTCATCGACCATAACCGTCTGGAAACGACGCTCCAAGGCCTTGTCTTTCTCAAAGTATTTCTGGTACTCGTTCAGCGTCGTGGCACCGATGGCCCTCAGCTCTCCACGGGCCAGAGCAGGCTTCAGGATGTTTGCCGCATCCATCGCACCCTCGCCGCCACCGGCACCTACCAACGTGTGTATCTCGTCGATGAAGAGGATGATGCGTCCCTCGGCCTTCGTCACTTCGTTAATGACCGCTTTCAGACGCTCCTCAAACTCACCCTTGTACTTCGCTCCGGCCACCAGCGCACCCATATCCAGCGAATAGAGCTGCTTGTCCTTCAGGTTCTCAGGCACATCGCCGCGCACGATTCGGCCTGCCAGTCCTTCGACGATAGCTGTCTTACCCGTACCCGGCTCACCTATCAGAATGGGATTGTTCTTCGTACGACGCGACAGAATCTGCAGCACGCGGCGTATCTCGTCGTCGCGCCCTATCACCGGGTCCAGCTTACCCTGACGGGCCAGCGACACCAGGTTCTTTGCATACTTTTCCAACGATTGGTAGTTGTCGTCAGCCGATTGCGATTGCACCTTCTGTCCCTGCCGCAACTCCTGAATCGCCTTCTGCATCTCCTTCTCTGTGCAACCAGCATCCTTCATGATACGACTTGCCGTAGAGTTGACGTTGAGTAGGGCGAGCAGGATAGGTTCTACAGAGACAAACTCGTCGCCCATTTTCTGTGCCGTCTCCTGCGCACGCACGAGTACATTATTACTATCACTAGAGAGATACGGCTGTCCGCCCTGCACCTTCGGCAGATGTTTGATCTCCTGTTCTGTGAGCATTTCTATCTGCTGGGCGTTCACGCCCAGTTTCTGGAAGATGAAGTTCGTCACGTCCTTCCCCTTCTCCAGCAAACCCTTCAGAATATGTACAGGTTCTATGGCTTGCTGACCGTTCAGCTGAACGGTATTCACAGCCTGCTGCACGGCCTCCTGAGCTTTGATTGTAAACTTGTCTAATGTCATGTTCTTGTCCTCCTATAGTTTAATTGTTTCTACCATCAGGCGGACAAACAGCATGCCGAAGAACAAAAACCGACAAAACGGCAGTTGTCGGTGCCGTTTTGTCATTATTTCAATGTGAGAGTGTGAGGAAGTCTACATGACGACTTCGACGACGTGCTTGCCAGGGGCATAGGGGATAACGGTGCCATCGACGGGCTGACCATCGAGGGTGATGCTCTTGACACCCTTCTGCGCGCCGTTGGGATGAATGGTGATGTCGTAGTCGGCCTCGCGGAAGCGACGGCTGACGGTGTAGTCACCAGCAGTCTCGGGCAAGCAGGGGTCGATGCGGATACCGTCGTAGTCGGGCTTGATGCCGAGGATGAATTCAGAAACGGTGTACCACATCCAAGCGGCGGTACCGGTAAGCCATGAGTTCTTACCCTCGCCAGGGCGGAAGGCATCCTTACCAGCTACCATCTGACAGTTCACGTAAGGCTCTACCTTATGCAGCGTCTGGTACTTCTCTTCGACATAAGAGGGGAGAATCTTAGCGTAGTGGCTCCAGGCATCGTTGCCGCGACCTGCGAGGCACTCGCCGATGATGACCCAGGGATTGTTGTGGCAGAAGATGCCGGCGTTCTCCTTGTAGCCCTCGGGATAGCTGGAAATCTCGCCATACTCGTAGATATACTTGGTGAAGGCGGGGTTGTTGAGCACCATACCATGCTCGCACTCGAGGTACTTCTTACAAGAGTCGAGGCTCTTAGCCACCATACCGTCTTCGGCACCAATCTCGGCCATCGTACACCAGCCCTGCGACTCGATGAAGATCTTGGCCTCGTCGCACTCGTTGGAGCCTATCTTGTTGCCGTAGAAGTCGTAGGCGCGCAGATACCACTCACCATCCCAGCCGTGCTTCTTAACGGCGTCGATCATAGCGTCGACAGCCGTTTGCATGCGAGCAGCCTCGTCGGCCTTGCCAATCTTCTTGCAAAGAGCCACATAATCTTTGCCCGTTACTACGAACAGACCGGCAATCATGAGAGACTCGGCCTTGGTGCCCTCAGAGACGTTCTCGGTGGTCTGGAAGCTCTCGTTAGGATCCCAAGAGAAACAGTTCAGGTTCAGACAGTCGTTCCAGTCGGCACGGCCGATGAGTGGCAACATGTGGGGACCAAGGTTCTTAATCACGTGGTCCATAGATATCTTGAGGTGCTCGAAGAGGGTGACCTCAGAACCTGGCTGATTGTCGAACGGTACCATCTCGTCGAGGATTGAGAAATCACCCGTCTCCTTGATATAAGCCACGGTACCGAAGATAAGCCAGCATGGGTCGTCGTTGAATCCGCCACCAATATCGTTATTGCCGCGCTTGGTAAGTGGCTGATACTGGTGGTAGCAACCGCCATCGGGGAACTGAGTAGAGGCGATATCGATGATGCGCTGACGGGCGCGAGATGGAATCTGATGAACAAAGCCCACGAGGTCCTGGTTCGAATCGCGGAAGCCCATGCCACGACCTACACCACTCTCGAAGAACGAAGCCGAACGAGAGAAGTTGAAGGTAACCATGCATTGATACTGGTTCCAGATGTTAACCATACGGTCGAGCTTATCATTACCCGTGCGTACCTTATATATATTAAGCAGGGCATCCCAGTACTCGCAGAGCTCAGCAAACGCCTTGTCTACCTTCTCGGTGGTGTCGAGCTCGGCGATAAGTGCGTGGGCCTTCTTCTTGTTGATCACCTGAGGTGCCTCGAACTTCTCGTCCTGTTCATTCTCGATGTAACCCAGCAGGAATACAAAGTCCTTCGACTCGCCAGGTTGCAGGGTTACCTCAATGTAGTGAGAGGCGATGGGGCTCCAGCCGTGAGCATAGCTGTTGCGGGGCTTACCCTCCATCACAGCCTGAGGATCAGCAAACTCGTTATACAGGCCTACGAAGGTTTCGCGATCTGTATCGAAGCCCTGGATAGGGGCATTTACATGATAGAAAGCGTAGTGGTTACGACGCTCGCGATACTCGGTCTTGTGGTAGATGGTGCTACCCTCGATCTCCACCTCACCCGTAGAGAAATTACGCTGGAAATTCTCCATATCGGTAGCGGCATTCCAGAGACACCACTCCTCGAACGAGAAGAGCTTCAGGTTCTTCACCTCCTGCGACTCGTTCTTCAGGGTGAGCTTCTGCACCTCGGCCCACTTCTTCAAGGGGACAAAGAACAGCACGCTGGCCTCTACGCCATTCTTCTTACCCGTGATGCGGGTATAGCTCATGCCATGACGGCACTCGTAGAAGTCGAGGGGCGTCTTGCAGGGCTTCCACCCCGGATTCCAGACGAGGGCTTTGGGCTCTTGGCCGTTAGCAGTTGGCAATTCCTCGCGGATATAGAAGTAGCGTCCCCCGTTGTCCATCGGCACGTTGTTGTAGCGATAGCGTGTGATGCGGCGGAACTTGGCATCTTTGTAGAAGCTGTAGCCTCCCGCTGTGTTTGAGATGAGTGAAAAGAAGTCCTCGTTGCCCAAATAGTTAATCCAGGGCCACGGTGTCTGCGGGTCTGTGATGACATACTCGCGATGCTGGTCATCGAAGTGACCATAGCGTTTCTGATTTTCCATAATTTCTGTATTGTTTTACTTTCTTTCCTTTGCCTATTTTTCTATCAGTATGCGTGCGTCCACTGCCACCACGTCGTGCTGGTCGGCCAGCAGCGGATTGATGTCTATCTCCTTTATCTCTGTAGCGAAGCGCAGCAAGGTGGACAGACGGACAATAATGTCGGCATATTTCTGCTCGTTGATACCCTGTTGTCCACGCGTACCTTTTATAATCTTGTAGCCACGGAGCGAGTGAATCATCGAGAATGCCTCGCCGTAGGACAGGGGAGCCAGACCTGACTGCACGTCCTTGAGTACCTCGACGAAGATGCCTCCCAGGCCACAGAGCACGACATGTCCGAAGCGCTCCTCGTATTTAGCGCCTATGAAGAGCTCTGTGCCACGCAGCATCTTCTGCACCATGACAGCCGTGGCACCCTCTATCTGCATCATGCGGTCGAACTCGAGCGCCAGGTGTTCTGCAGTACGAATGTTCAGCGTCACGCCACCCACATCGCTCTTATGGACAGGGCCGACCACCTTGGCAACAACGGGATAGCCCACCTGCTGGGCGAAGTCGACGAGTTGGTCTTTCTGGTCGCTGACCATCTCAGGCACCATAGGGATACCTGCACAGGAGAGCACCTCGCGCACCACGGAGGGCTGAACGTAGCCACTCTCGCTGATGTTCATGATGATTTTATTCAGTCGGGGTATGTCGATGCCATACAGCTGCACCTCGGGGGGAGCCGGTGGTGGTGTAGTCATGATCTGCGACAATGCCGTGGCCAGCGTCACCTCGTCAGAGAAGTTAACGTGTCCCTTGCCCAGAAACTCTGCCACCTCAGGACCCGCCGTGTGAAGGCTGGGCAGAATGGGAAAGATGGGTTTCTTACACTCCAGTATCTTCTTGTGCAGCACTTCGTAAGCCTCATAGAGCGTCGTCAGTCCCGGGGTGCCATAGATGACGGCGATGGCGTCGATGTTGTCGAAGCGTTGCTCGCAGTAGTCGATGGCCGTTCCAAGAATCTCAGGGGTTCCCGTGGCAAGGATGTCGATGGGGTTGGCCACGCTGCTTCCAGGGAAGAGCTTTCCCTTCAGCTCCTCAGCAGACTCGCCCTCGAGCTTGGGCACCTCCAGGCCACCCTTCGACAGTGCATCGGTGAGCATGACGCCAGGGCCTCCCGCATGGGTGACGATGGCGAAGCGCTTGCCTGTCAGAGGGGGAAGGGTGAAGATGCACCCAACGGTGGTGAGCTCCTCACGGCTATGGCAGCGTACGATGCCAGCCTTGCGGAAGAGAGCCTCGACAGCAGAGTCAGAGGAGGCGATGGCACCTGTATGCGACGAAGCGGCACGACTGCCACTCTCGCTGGAGCCTGCCTTGATAGCTGCTATGCGACAGCCTTTACGTATGAGGCTCGAGGCATGGAACAGCAACTTGTCAGGGTTGGCGATATTTTCGATATATAACAGCTTGACGGGTGAGTCGTGCTCAGCGTCGAACGTCTCGTCCATGTATTGCAGCACGTCCTCAATACCAATCTGCTTGCCATTGCCAATGGACCATACACTATTGAACTGCAGGCCCTTAATGACTGCACTCTCCAGAATGAACACTGCCGTGGCACCCGAGCCTGAGACGAAGTCGACACCCTTGGGGTTCAGCTTCGGAATAGGCTTGGTGAAGACACTATGGTGGTTGCGGTTGAGCAAGCCTATGCAGTTAGGACCTATGAGCGAAGCCCCGTATTGCTTACAAATGTCGATGATGCGCTGTTCCATCTCGGCACCAGCCTTGGTCTCCTCGCCAAAGCCTGCAGAGATGATGATGAAGGCCTTGGTCTGCTTCTCTCTGGCCAGCAGTTCTACCGTATCGGGACAGAACTTGGCAGGAATGACCAGCACAGCCATTTCCGTAGGAGGCAACTCGCGGGCGTCGTGGAAAACCTTGATACCCTGTACCTCGTCTTCCTTGGGGTTCACCACGCGCAACGTGCCCTGATAGCCACCCTGCACAATGTTGCGCACGACGGCACCACCAGGCTTATGAATATTGTTGGAGCCTCCAATGACGGCAATAGACTGTGGGGCTAAAAGTTCGCGATTAATCATACCAGTACGATACTCTTAACGGGATGGGTAGCTATTCTGGAATCAGGGAAGTAATAGCCAATCTTCAGCACATACTTGATGGTACTACCCTCCTCCACCTCTGCACCAGCCTGCTCAACATCGAGCGTGGAGTCGAAGGGCTGACCCGTAGCAGCACGCAGATAGTCGGAATAGGTCATGCCGTCGTCATTGATTGTGCTGATGCAGGCATTAATGAAAGGTACCTGCGTGACGAGGAACTTGCGGATATCCTCTATCAGCTCTATGATGCGTTCGTCGTCAGTCTTGATGATAGGCTTGTCGCCATCGGTGGCCAGCCAGTGGATAAGGGGTTGCAGATCCTTACGCATAGAACGCAGCTCGTAGATGCGGTCGTTCAGTAGCAAGAAGGCTCTGACGGCCTCGTTATAAACCATCTCCTGATCGGCTGTGAGCTTACGGTGAGGCGTCTCTTTCTCTTCCTCCTCGCGCGCAAGACGTTGCTTTTCACGATACTTCACGATGGCAGCAGCACCAGCTGCAACAGCTGTCACACCAAGGGTAGCCAAGGCTGCCCAAGCAGATTTCTTATTCTTCAGTTCCATATTAAAAGTCTTAAGTTTGGTGCAAAGTTAGTAATTATTTCCGAATTATTTGCTATCTTTGCAGAGAAAAATGAACAATAGAGACCAACAAATACTGAAAATAGCCCTTCCTGCCATCGTGACAAACATCACTGTGCCCCTGCTGGGACTGGTCGATACGGCCATTGTAGGACACATGGGCGACGCTGCCTACATAGGAGCTATCGCTGTGGGCTCTATGATTTTCAACCTTATTTACTGGGTGTTCGGATTTCTTCGCATGGGCACCAGCGGCATGACGGCACAGGCCCGAGGACGACGCGACATGAGCGAGGCCGCGAGGCTGCTGATGCGCTCGGCCACCATATCGCTGGCCATTACCTTGCTCATACTGACACTACAATGGCCTTTGCGCGAGCTGATGCTGTGGCTCATCAGTCCTACCGAAGAGGTTCGCCCGCTGGTTTGCACCTATTTCAACATCGTAGTATGGGGAGCACCTGCTATGCTGGGACTCTACGGCCTAAGCGGATGGTTCATCGGTATGCAGAATACGCGTATACCCATGTATATCAGCATCATGCAGAACGTGGTTAACATTTTGGCATCGCTGACGCTGGTCTACGGGATGGGGCTGAAAGTGGAAGGTGTGGCACTGGGCACCGTCGTGGCTCAGTATGCTGGGCTTCTGATAGCCATCGCCCTGCTGTGGAGGTTCTACCGCAGGCTGCCCTTCACGTTCAACCTACCTAGAATGCAAGAGCTGAGACCTTTCCTTCGCGTCAATCGGGACATCTTCCTGCGTACGCTGTTCCTGGTCGCCGTCAACCTGTATTTCACCTCAGCAGGAGCACGACAAGGGGCCGTCGTGCTGGCTGTCAACACGCTGCTGATGCAGCTATACCTGTTGTTCTCGTACATCATGGACGGATTTGCCTTTGCCGGCGAGGCTATGGGAGGACACTACTGGGGAGCCAGAAACAACGAGGCCTTCCGCGAGGTGGTGCGACGCCTGTTTGGCTGGGGAGCATTCATGACTGTGCTCTTCACGACCATTTACGTCATAGGCGGCATGCCCTTCCTACGCCTGCTGACGGACGAGCCAGCCGTCGTGGAGGCCTCGCGTCAGTATGTATGGTGGGCTTACCTCATCCCCACGGTGGGCATGGCAGCATTCGTGTGGGACGGCATCTTCATTGGCACAACACAGACCAGAGGCATGCTCCAGTCGTCGTGCGTGGCGGCAGGGGTATTCTTCGCTGGCGTCATGTTGTTCATGCCCCTCATCGGCAACCACGGACTATGGCTCTCGATGGTGCTCTACCTTTCTACGCGTGGCGTGGTGCAGACCCTCATCTATTTCCGAACAAAAGTAAAAACAAGTGGCGCAGATACGAAATTTATTTAAATTATCCCCCTTCATCCGCCAATTATCAATAATTTGTCGTACCTTTGTACCTATTCTAACATCAAGGCGTATGAAACATAAACTAATCATGTTGCTGACAGCACTGCTGTTCGTGCCTATGGGATTATTTAGTCAGACATACCAGCAAATGTGGGAACAGGTAGAGGAGGCCATGGACAAAGACCTGCCTCAGAGTGCCATCCAACATCTGCAAAAGATAGAGCGGAAAGCCCTGAAGGAAGAGGCTTTCGGACAACTGATGAAGTCGACGTTGCTACACGCACGCCTGCAAGCGGAGGTGGCTCCCGACTCGCTATTGCCAGCCGTCAAACGACTGGAGCAGCAGGCACAACAAAGCACAATCATCCCCCTTCGTGCCGTCTACAACGCTGTGCTGTCGCAGGTATACAGGAACAACCATCAGCTGGGCGAGGACTATCTCACTCGCAGCGAGGACTACAAGACACAGGCGCTGACCCATCCGGAGGCTCTGGCACAGGTCAAGACTGATGCGTACGAGCCTTTCATCGTCAGAAGCAAAGACAGCGAGCTCTTTAACCACGACCTGCTGAGCGTGGTGGGACAGGAGTTGGAGGCGTGGGGGGTGCTCAATGCCTACTACGACAAGACCGGCAATCGTCCTGCAGCATGCCTGACAGCATTGAGGACGGTCACGACCATCCAACAGGCAGACTCATTGCTGGCCATCTATGGCGACCTGAACGAGGCTGGCGAGGTGGCCATACAGCGCTATGATCTGATGAACAATAGCACTGCCAAGGAGAAATACGACTGGCTGGTGCAAGCCATCAACCGTTGGGGAGCGTGGAAACGTGCCAACGACCTGCGCAACGCCCTGACACGACTGACAAACGCTCAGTTTGAGGTGGAGATGCCCCATCAGGTGGCCATGCCCCAGGAGCAGCAGACCGTTCAGCTGAAGAACCTGCGCAGCCTGCAGAGTATGACCATGCGCATCTGGCGCACCCAGCTGTTGGGAAACATGGAATTGTCAGCAAACGACAAGGACGACCTGCAAACGATAATGAAAGGCGCTCAGGAGCTGACGACGCTGAAACGTACCGTCAACTTCGCACCCAGGAAGGAATACGAGGTGTTTGGCGACAGCCTTACCCTGGAAGGACTGCCTGCAGGCATTTATCTAATGGAATTCACCTCAGCCCCAACCACCTATACTGTACGCAGCCTCTACTATGTCTCAGGGGTACGACTGCTCATAGAGACACAGCCAGGAGACAAGAAACGCTACGAACTTGTGGACGCCCGCACGGGACATCCCTTGAAGAACGGAAAGCTGAAAGATGACGAGGGACGCCACAAGAACCGTCTCTTCGCCTATACTCCTGACGACAAGTACCTGCCTATGATGAACAGTTGGGGACGCTATTACTACCAGGAGCAAGCCTACGGCAGGGAGCACACCTCGCTCTTTACGGACCGTAGCCTCTATCGCCCTGGCCAAACGGTCTATGTGGCTGGCATCACATGGAAGGAGCAGAGCGCGACAGACAATGTCAGCGTGGGCAATAAGAAGATGAGCATAGAGCTGCGCGATGCCAACTACAAGCTGGTCAGCGAGCAACAGGTCACCACCGACCAGTATGGCAAGTGCTGTGCCCAGTTCACCCTGCCTCAGGGGCTGCTGAACGGACAATTCACCATCCGCACCGATGGGGCCAGCGTGTCGTTCAACGTGGAGGAATACAAGCGTCCTACCTTCGAGGTGGAATTCGACGAATACAAAGAGTCGTACAAGGCTGGCGATACCATTCAGGGCCGGGGACGTGCCTTGAGCTATGCCGGTGTACCCGTGCAAGGTGCCAAGGTCCACTATACCGTCAAGCGCCGGGTGGCATTCTGGTGGATGACCTACTCGCACTATTGGTCGGAGGGCTACTTGGGACGTGGTCTCAACGAGGAACAGCTCTACGAGGGAGATGCCCAGACAGACGACGAGGGTTACTTCTCCGTACAGGTGCCCCTGCTGATGCCCAAAGACCTGATGAACGCCCGCATGTACTATCATTTTGTGGTAGAGGCTGGTGTGACCGACCAGGCTGGCGAGAGCCATCAAGGCACCCTGTCGCTGCCTTTGGGTACTAAGTCGACAGCCCTGACCTGCGACCTGCCTCAGAAGGTTCGTAGAGACGAGATGCCTGAGGTGGTATTCTCGCGTCGCAATGCTGCAGGCAAAGAGATAGAGGGCACGGTGAAGTACCGTATAGACCATGGCAAATGGAAGGAATGCAAGGCCAATAGTTCGCTGTCCATCACCAATGGCAAGCAGTTGCCTTCAGGCGAGCACAGACTGGAAGCAGTATGCGAGGAAGATACGATAGACCTTAAGTTCATCGTCTTCGGACTCGACGACAAAGTGCCTGCCACCAAGACCCACGACTGGTTCTACTGTTCAGACTCACGATTCCCCAACGATGGTACACCCGTCACACTGCAGGTTGGTTCGTCTGATCCTGACCTCTACATCTTCTACAGCATCTTCGCAGGGAAAAAGCTCATCGAAGGTGGACACGTAGAAAAGAATGCTGCCCTCGTCAATCGCAAGCTGACCTATAAGGAAGAATACGGCAACGGCCTGCTCATTACATACGCATGGGTCAAGGACGGCGAGTGCTATCGCCACCAGCAGACCATTAGTCGCCCAATGCCCGACAAACAGCTCCGACTGTCGTGGGAGACTTTCCGCGACCGTCTGACACCAGGACAGCAGGAAGAGTGGCGACTGACCATCAAAAATCCAGACGGGACACCTGCTGACGCCTCGCTGATGGCCGTACTTTACGACAAGAGCCTCGACCAGCTGAAACAGCACCAGTGGGCGTTCGCCCCCCCGAACTATCTTCCTCTGCCTTCCACCAGCTGGCAATGGACGTCATGGGGCAAGCTGCAAGGCAGTGCCTCGAAGGACTACAAGACCCTCCACGTACCCAACATTGAATATAGTCATTTCGACCAGAGCGTCTATCCTACCTATCACGAGTACGTCAGATACAATGGTCGCATGCGTTACAAGGCAGCCGGTATGCCTATGATGATGGCGTCGAAAGCTGCCATGAACGCCAGCGTCCAACTCGACGAAGAAGAGAGCATGGCAGACCTAGGGACAGCAGAGGCAGATGACAAAGTAGCAGCACAGGCCGTTGTGGCTGAAGAGGCCCAGACGGATGAGACAGGGGCAACACCCACTATCCGCGAGAACCTGGACGAGACAGCATTCTGTTATCCTGACTTGGTGACTGACGAGCAAGGTGGCGTGACGCTGAAGTTCACCCTGCCTGAGAGTCTGACGACCTGGCGCTTCATGGGTGTGGCCAACACGAAGGACATGCTGTATGGCTACCTGGGCGGCGAGGCGGTGGCCAAGAAGGATGTCATGATACAACCTAACATCCCTCGCTTCATTCGTATGGGCGACGAGGCACAAATCAGTGCCCGCATCATCAATACCAGCGAGCGGGTGATTAGTGGACAGGCCAAGCTACTACTGCTCGACCCTGAGACCAACAAGGTGGTGGCAGAGCAGACCCAGCCCGTCACTGTAGAGGCTGGCAAGACAGCTGCTGTGACGTTCAGCGTTCCATGTGCATCGATTACGAAGTCCCTCCTCGTCTGCAAGATGACAGTTCAGGGCGAGGGTTTCAGCGATGGCGAGCAACACTACCTGCCCGTCCTCCCCGACGCTGAATACGTCACAAAGACTGTTCCCTATACCCAGCACGGGGCTGGTGTCAAGACGATAGACCTGACGAAGCTGTTCCCTGCAGGAACTACGCAGCAGAAGCTGACCGTCGAGTACACCAACAACCCCGCATGGCTCATGGTACAGGCCCTGCCTGTCATCGGACAGCCTTGCAAGTACAGTGCTATAGACCACGCGGCATCGTATTACAGCAACCTGCTGGCCAAGACGCTGATGGACCAGAATCCACAGGTGAAGGACGTCTTCGAGCAATGGAAGCACGAGGATGCCTCGAAGGGATCCCTGCACTCCGCATTGGAAAAGAACCAAGAGCTGAAAGACCTGGTGCTGGAAGAGACACCATGGGTAAACAGCGCTAATCGGGAGACGGAGCAGAAGCAACGCCTGGCAGACTTCTTCGACAAGAACATGATCAGCCATCGTCTGGATATGGCTGTTTCGAAACTCAAGGGACTCCAGAATGCAGACGGATCGTTCTCGTGGTATCCCGGCATGCCTGGCAGTACATACATCACGGTGGCTGTCGAGGAGATGCTGGTACGCCTGAACCTCATGACTGGCGCACAAAACGACACCAAGAAGATATTGACAAAAAGCTTTGACTTCATGGGCAAGGAGATGACTGACCTCGTGACCAGACTGAAAGAGCAGGAGAAGAAGGGCCAAAAGCCTTCGTTCCCATCGTTCACAGCCCTGCGCTGGCTCTATCTTTGCGCCATCGACGGTCGTCAGTTGTCGAAAGATGTCAAGTCAGCCAACGAATACCTCATCGTCCTGCTGAAGAAGGACATCAAGCGGCAGAGCATCTACGAGAAGGCACTCACAGCCGTCGTTCTCAGCAAGCATGGCGACCACAAGAAGGCAGCAGACTATGTGCAGAGCCTGAAGGAATATACGGTGTATACTGAGGAGATGGGGCGTTACTACGACACCCGTCGCGCTTCCTACTCATGGTACGACTATAAGATTCCTACCGAGGTGGCTGCCATTGAGGCCATCCAGGCCATTACCCCTCAGGACGTGAAAACCGTCGACGAGATGCGTCGCTGGCTGTTGCAGGAGAAGCGTACCCAGGCGTGGAATACGCCCATCAACAGTGTCAATGCCATCTGGGCCTTCCTGAACGGCAACAGCCAAAAGCTAATCGTCAACAGTCAAGAGCAAACTGTATTGGCTATCGACCAGCAACCCATCGAGTTGCCCAAGGTCACAGCAGGCATGGGCTATGTCAAGACAGACATCAGCGAGCCCATAGGGCAGACCTTCACAGCGACGAAGACCTCAGAGGGTACGTCATGGGGCGCTGTCTATGCCCAGTTCATGCAGAAGACATCAGACATAGAAGCCTCACAGAGTGGCATCTCCGTCAAGCGCGAGGTGCTGACAGCCAAAGGCAAACAGCTGACAGCCAACAGCCTGCAAACAGGTGCCCGCATCAAGGTACGCATCACCATTGAGAGCACGCGTGACCTCGACTTCGTACAGGTCGTTGACCGCAGGGCAGCGTGCATGGAGCCCGTACACCAGCTTTCGGGCTATCAGAGAGGCGTCTACATCTCGCCCAAGGACTATGCGACGAACTACTATTACTATGGTTTGTCGAAAGGCAAGCACGTGATAGAAACAGAATATTATATCGACCGTGCAGGACAGTATGAGACAGGAACCTGCTCAGTCCAGTGTGCCTATGCACCTGAATATCGTGCCACAGCACCGTCGATAACCCTTCATGTAAAATAGCACTTATGAACAGAAAGACCATCATATCCTCTTTATTGTTGCTGGCCACCATGCCTATGGCGGCACAGAAACTCATTGCAGAGAAAACCACCGTTAACGCAGGGCGTACAGCCTGGAAACAACCCATCACCGCAGTATTCGAATTCAGGACCAAAGGCAGTAAGAAAGTACGGATAGAAGGGGTGCGCCCTGACTGCAACTGTACCATTGTCGACTACCCCAAGGGCGATCTGAGCGACAAGTTTCAGATTAGAATGACCTACGATGCCAAGCAGTTGGGACACTTCGACAAGCAGGCAGCAGTCTACACCAATGCCTCCTCGGAGCCATTCTATATCCGCATGCGAGGACAAGTGTTGGAGCATTATGTAGACCTCTCTGCCAATTATCCTGTCGTGATGGGCGACCTGCGACTGAACACCAACGACCTGGAGTTTGACAACGTCAACAGGGGCGACCAGCTGGTACAGCAGCTGAACATCTACAACAACGGAGAGAAAGCATATCATCCCAACCTGATGCACTTGCCACCCTACCTCACTGCGAAGATAGTACCTGAGGAACTGAAGCCCATGGAAACAGGAACGATTACCATTAATCTGAACTCCTCCAAAGTACACAACTACGGACTGACGCAGACCTCCATCTACCTGGCAGGCAATCCTGGCGACAAGGTGCGCAACGACCATGAGATTACGGTCTCTACCATCCTGTTGCCCTCCTTCCCAGAGCACATGCAAAATCCTCCTAAGATAGAAATGTCAAAGGAAACAGTCAATATGGTCTTCGAGGGAAAGAGTAAGAAGACGGAAGTGATAGACATCATGAATTCAGGACGCTCAGAACTGAAGATAACATCGCTGCAGATGTTCACCCGTGGTCTGAAGATATCACTGGGTAAGGCCAGCCTACAACCGGGCGAGTATACCAAGCTCAAAATTACCGCCATGTACAATGACCTGAAGAAACTTCGTACGCGTCCACGTATCCTCATGATTACCAACGACCCCAGCAAACCAAAAGTAACAATAGAAATTAATGCCCAATAACTGTCATGGAACATCCCGAAAACAGCACTGAATACGCAGGTCTGCAAGTAAACAGCGGCGTTGAGCAGCCTGCCATCATCAACCCCTATCTGAAGCGCAACCGTTTCCGGCGTCGTGAGCTCTCTGCAGCTGAGATGGTAGAAGGCATCGTCAAGGGCGATGTCACCATCCTCTCGCAAGCTGTCACGCTGGTAGAAAGTGTCAACCCCGTCCATCAGACCAAGGCCCAGGAGGTCATCAACAAGTGTCTGCCCTATAGTGGCAACAGCATCCGAGTGGGCATCAGTGGTGTTCCCGGTGCAGGTAAGTCTACCAGCATCGACGAATTTGGCATCCATGTGCTTAAGGAGAAGGGAGGACGACTGGCCGTGCTGGCCATCGACCCTTCGTCAGAGCGTTCCAAGGGCTCTATCCTGGGCGACAAGACGCGCATGGAGAAGTTGTCAGTCCATCCTGACTCTTTCATTCGCCCCAGTCCAACGGCAGGTTCTCTGGGTGGCGTAGCCCGTAAGACGCGAGAGACCATCATCCTCTGCGAAGCTGCAGGCTTCGACAAGATTTTTGTCGAGACCGTTGGCGTAGGACAGAGCGAGACTGCCTGCCACTCGATGGTTGACTTCTTTCTGCTTATCCAGCTGGCTGGCACAGGCGACGACCTGCAGGGTATCAAGCGTGGCATCATGGAGATTTGTGACGGCATCGTCATCAACAAGTGCGATGGCGACAACGTGGACAAGTGCCACATGGCTGCCACCAATTTCCGCAATGCCCTTCACTTCTTCCCCATGCCCGAGAGCGGATGGCTGCCCAAAGTGCTGTGCTACAGTGGCTTCTATGGCTATGGTGTCAAGGAGGTGTGGGACATGATTTACCAATACGTCGACTTCGTCAAGGCCAATGGCTACTTCTCTTATCGTCGCAATGAGCAGTCCAAATACTGGATGTACGAGAGCATCAACGAACACCTGCGCCTCAACTTCTACAACAACCCCCTCATAGAGCAACAGCTGCAGGAGGCTGAGCGTAGTGTGCTGGCAGGTCAGCAGACATCGTTTGTCGCAGCACAGAGCCTGTTGGACACCTATTTCAAACAACTGAAGCATGCTTAATATTGAGATTGACAACGGCAGTGGCTTCTGCTTTGGGGTCACGACAGCAATCCAGAAAGCCGAGGACGAGTTGTCAAAGGGCAATACACTCTATTGCTTGGGCGACATCGTACACAACGGTATGGAGTGTGAGCGTCTGCGACAGATGGGACTGGTGACCATCGACCACGAACAGATGCGCCAGTTGCATGACGTCAAGGTGCTGCTACGTGCCCATGGCGAGCCCCCTGAGACCTACAAGCTGGCACGCCAGAACAACATCGAGATAATTGATGCCACTTGTCCTGTGGTGCTGCAACTGCAAAAACGCATCAAGAAACAGTACGACATGTCGTTGACGCCAAGTCCCCACCTCACAGTTCCCCAGATAGTCATCTTTGGCAAGAAAGGACATGCAGAGGTGTTAGGGCTGGTAGGCCAGACACAGTCGTCAGCCATCGTCATTGAGAACTTCGACGAAGTCAGCAAACTTGATTTCACACGAGACATCTATCTCTACTCCCAGACTACTAAGTCGCTCGACGAGTTTCATCGCATCATCGAGTATATTAAGCAGCACATCTCGCCTGAGGCCACCTTCCGCAGCTTTGACACCATCTGCCGTTCTGTGGCCAACCGTATGCCAAACATCTCGCAGTTTGCCACGCGTCACGACCTGATACTCTTTGTCTGCGGACGCAAAAGCTCTAATGGCAAAGTGCTCTTCAACGAGTGTCTGCGAGTCAATCCTAACACACACCTCATTGAAGGTCCTGAAGAGATAGAGTCCTCATGGCTAAAGGGCATTCAGACTGTGGGCATCTGCGGAGCTACCTCGACGCCCAAATGGCTGATGGAGCAATGCCGCGATGCCATCCCGAAGCAACAAGTCTGATTAAACTTTCCCAAACGACTGCCAAAGGTTATCAGCAGGCAGAGGAGCCTCTACGCGGACAGGTTCCTTCGACACAGGATGCACAAACTCCACCCGACGGGACAGCAGGGAGATGCTTCCGTCAGGGTTCGAGCGCTTGGCACCATACTTCAGGTCGCCCTTGATAGGACAACCCATGGCAGCAAGCTGACAACGTATCTGATGATGGCGACCCGTCAGCAGTTGCACTTCCAACAGAAAGTAACGGTCTGACTGGCCTATGAGGCGATACTTCAGAATGGCCTTCTTCGACTGCGGGTGTTCACGGTCGTAGGCATACGACTTATTCTGCTTCTCGTTGCGTACCAGCCAGTGCTCAAGAGTTCCCTCATCCTGAGGAGGACGGTTCTGCACAATAGCCCAGTACGTCTTATGGACCTCGCCCAGACGGAACATATCATTCAGACGCGAGAGGGCTTTCGACGTTCTGGCAAATACCACCAATCCCCACACAGGACGATCCAGGCGATGGACAACACCCAAGAATACTGCACCAGGTTTCTGGTACTTCTCTTTAATATAGGCCTTGACTGTTTCTGACAAGGGCGTGTCGCCTGTCTTGTCGCCCTGGACAATCTCTCCACTCTTTTTGGAGACGATAATGATATGGTTGTCTTCGTAAACTACTTGCATAACGGTGGCGAAATTACAAAAAATATTCCAGCAAACCAAAAAAATATTTGAGAAAATCATAAAATCTACCTTCACCCTTCACTCCTAGGATGGCAACTTATTGTGCCATAAAGCGTTAAATGACTTTAAAACCATCATCAATCCCTCACTTTTCCTTCACTTTTCCGTCACTTATCCTTCACTTTTTGCTTTAGTGGCACCTGAAGAGCATTCACATTACGACTGACTACCCTTTACTCGGCATATAACTGATGCTTTGTCGGCATGTAAATCATGCTTTCTCGGCATGAAAGTGAAGGGTGAGTGAAAGAAAAGTGAAGGATAAGTGAAGGTTTAGTGAATGTAGAGAGATGGCTTAAACCATTGTAGTACAATCTTTTAACTATAAAAAAGTGAAGGATGAAGGTTGATTTCATGTTTTTCATAAAGATTTTTGCTTAGCAGTTTGACAAAATCAGGGCTCTGCAAGGGGGTTTTGAGCCGTTCTCTGCCAAACGTTGCCCGGCTCGATGACTGGCTTTGCCCGGCTCAATGACAGTCTCCGCCCGGCCGTAGCCACCACACAGCCTCACCCAAGAGCAGACCTTTGCGCT
>JAFPEE010000051.1 GCA_017389705.1 Prevotella sp. | reverse complement strand
TTTTTTTGCGGGATGGCCAGGATGGCACATCAGTTCGATGGTTTTTCCATCTTTAAGTGTACATCCACTATTCACAAATTCTCTATAGCTCATAAAGGTATCTGTCGTTGTAAAATCTTCATTATAAAAATGATTGAGCCTTATACGACGTAGCCACTTATTAACATGAGCCCTCATTCTCCAAGACCTGAAATCGCCTCCGAGTCGCAGTTTTTGAATATTCCTCTCATGCAGCACCTTGGCAAATACCTCGCGCAAGGGATAAATGGTATGCACATGGTGATGACTGTCAGCATGGGAAATCGAAATACCTAATCCGCTCACCACGTCTATTTGCGCGTTTAATTCATCATATATTGCCCGCTGAACAATCCCATCACCAAGGTTCTTAAGACGGAAGATTTCATAATGTATAAATTTTCCATCTTCATCAGTTAGTCCTGACTTGTAAAGACCCTCGCTCTTGGTAATTGAATCAAACTCTGACAGGCACAAATGAATCCCGAACGACACATCTGGATGCAAAGCTGCAATGCGTTTTACTTCTTCCAAGCAAGCCCCATTAGCCATCACAGTAGTTGAACTAATAGTGCCATACTCCATTTGCTTTTCAATCTCTGACGTAACAACTTCGTTTATACCAAAGTCGTCAGCATTGATAATCAAACCATTCATTCTTCTGTTTTTCTCTCTTCCAATACTCTAATTACCTTTGCAGGTACGCCTGCCACTATCGTCCATGCCGGTACATCCTTCGTTATCAACGCACCTGTGCCTGTAACAGCACCCTCACCAATGGTGATACCTGGCATTACGGTAGTACCGATACTGACACAAGCCCCTTTCTTGATAACCACTGGTCTCGGTTTCTGTGGCAGTTTCTTATACCTGTCGCCTACACGATAACCGTCCATCACTCTGCGATGACAAAATATCGTAGATCGGTTGGCTATCCATACATCATCTTCAATGGTCAGGTACTTGGCATACTTAACATCGAGGAAAACTTCCCAGCCGATACAAACATTTTTTCCAACCTTAGCCCCACACCATCTCCAGATAGCAGGGCGCAGACTTGGAATCATCCAACACAACACAGAATGCTTGGCCTGCTTGCTCAGCCACCAGCGAAATCCCAACACGAGTCGTTTTCCTATAAAGCAAAGACTTCTGCTTAACTTTCTTAAAATAGTCATATCCAAATTATTCAACTCTCGCAAGCTCTGCTTGCTTCAGATGAAGAGGTGAGTGGTAAGAGGTGAGAGGTTACTCTTACTTTACTCTATATCGTTTATCCTTGTTTTCTTGTTTTACGACCTTAGTCCAAGTTCTCTTCCAATTATGCCATCCTATCAGAGGATTCTGACGGTATTGTATAAGGAGCCAACCAAAATGCAACCAAACTCTTGGACCAAAGCCCACAATCTGGCGCACTTGATTCATGATTGACTTTTGATGGTTCGGGTAACCATGGTTCTTAACAAACTGGTTATAGCGTAACTTAACCCGAAAACGAGACTCCACAACGCTCAAATCACGCCGTTGCGTCAACGTACCGCGTGAAACGGTCGCTATATAGGATATTTTATCTATTGCTTCTATCGTTTTGGCATAGTAACCTGTCAGCAGAGAAAAATACACATCATTAGAGGCTTTCACTTCATCAAATTGGATATGCTCACGACGAACTAAATCATGGCTTATCATCTTACAACACGGAGAAGAAAAGCCTAATCGCAGAGACATCTCTGACTTTTTCCCTGCCAGATAATCTTTCACCATACGCGTATAGATATCACCTCTTGAAGCTCTTTCCCCGGTATCAATATATGCACCTCCCATGCATGTAAATACTATTTCCGCTTTTGTATCTTTCATTGAAAGAAAAGTATCAAAAGCATCCTCCGTAAAATAGTCATCAGCATCAGCAAAAATCAGCCATTTACCATGAGCATGCTCTATTCCGACATTGCGTGCACCGCCTGCACCGCGTTCTGGAGCAGAATAAAGGAGCTGATAATCCCGGTTCACACCTATCATCTCCCTACTAACCGGAATCGGACTATTGTCCACCAAGATGACCTCTATCTTCTCTGAAACGGGGATAGAAGCAAATAACTTGGCTAACAATGATACCGAGTCGCGATGTGGAATAATTACTGAGAAGTCCTTGTCGTACATCACGGAACAATCTGTTTTCTAACTTCCTTATACAACTCCCTGGAATAGATGTCTCCTTCAATAGCGCCCCAAAAGACTGCCATATAGATAAGATAGCGTTGCTGCACCATTAAGATGCTTACCATGGACATCACAAAGAAAATCATCCACATGCATGTATAAGGGATGAAGTAGTCACTCTTCTTTGTATAGAGCTTACACATTCTATATAAGAAATATATATGGAGTATCACATACAGTATCAGCCCAAGGATTCCATAGTCATACAAGACATCCAAAAAGTCATTGTGCGCAGCACTGGCTACGCCCAAGGAGCGTACGGTATAATGGCCATGTCCCATCAACTGTTCAGACCAATGCAATGAGCCAAAAGCCTTCCATACCCTGGTCCATATTTCCAAGCGCCCACTACCTCCGGTTGACTCTATCGTGTTAAATCGCTCAATAAGACGACCACCAACAAATTCCTCACCCACAAGATAAGCTACAAATACAAAGCCAAGTGCAAACAAGAATGCGATTGTTCTACTGACCCATTTTGATTCAACTTCATTCAACACATGCTGAAAAGATGGCAACATAATGAATAGCACCATGAGCATGGCAGCCCGCTTATTAGAAAAGACAGTGGTAATAAATGCAACAGACAATAGGAGAAGCACCAGCTTCTTATTGTGGAGAAACATGAGCCAAGGAATAACGGTCAGTAAGCAATAGATACCATTTGAGCTGGTCTCAATACCCATCGCTGCATTATGAGTCTGGTAGACTTTACCTTGTATATAAATAATAAAGCCGATGATAAAAATGACCAAAAAACACTTGGAGAGTCTGTATATAAAATCAGGGTATAATCGCGACAAGCAATAAGAGGCAAAATAGGCACTTCCCCATAGATTAACTTTTACCAGATCTATAGCCTTGTTAGAACTTATTGCCAACACATTTAAACTTACGAAAAGCATCCACCCTAACATGATGACAGACTGGCTTTTCCAACCAATAAAGCTGCCATATCTGAAAATGACAAGCCAGTTGACAGCAAATAGAGGCAGCATATAGTAGCTATAGTGAAGCCCCCACAAGCTCGCCTCAGAATCGTCTGCAACCATACTTAATAGAGTAAATGCGACAGAGACTGCAAAGAGTAGCAGTGTCCACATAAACGCATTCGACAAAAGAAACTTAGCCTTGATTTCCATAGTCTGACAAGTTAAGCAACAGATGACACGAAATTCCAAATAGCATTCCACATGGACTCAATATGCATCTGCAATGCTCTATTTTTTTCCATCAGTTCTTTTCTTACCTGCTGATTGGCTGGGGAAGTCAGTAGATCTTCCAGTTTGCGAGTAGCTTCGTTCATATCCTCCAAGTCCACCACCGCATGCTCTTGTCCAAACCCTTTGAGAAGCGTTTGATATTTATGACTCCAGCTGGTAGATAAGCAGGGGACACCGCTATTCAAGGCACTGGCCACACCATGATATCTCGAAGACACCACAAGATAAGAGTTTGAAATAACAGCTTTAGTCTGCAGGCCATTCAGGCCAGAACATACAGGAACGGGTGTGCCAGACGCTTCAGAGATTTCCCGGCACAAAGCCTCATCCCTCGCACCCTCATGATTGAGCAGAAACACTTCATGGCCTGTAGATAGGGCAACATCAATCAACCGACAGAAACTATGTACATAATCAGAATGACACTGTCGACCTGATGTTATCATCTTATAGTTAGGAATAAAGCAAACCCGCCCTGAGAACTGTTCGCTATAGATGGTGTGCTCAGGCTTGACTGATGCGGTAAAATCAGGATATAGCCACAATTTCCCTGAAGGCACACCTACATTTCTTAAGTTCTCAAACGAGATTTCGTCACGAGCTATCAGAATATCTGCATATTGATGGAGAATTTCTGCTATTTGCTGACTCGTAATGGCTTCAAACGGGCCAAAAGCCTGAGGAAGAAAAATGATTTTGGTGCCGTTATGTGCCAAAACCGACAAATAGTTCTTCCACATATTTACCTGAGCAGTCGTATGATGCCACTGATCTCCAAACTGATAGCCACCAATATTGAACACCACATCAACACCATGCCGTGGAGAATAGCGGGTAAAGTAATTGGACATGCTAGGAGATACTATTGAAGACAATCGTACGAGATGAAAACGCTTGATGATATCCTGCTTCCATTCTGAACGACGTAGGCGCATCTTTAAGCCATAATAATGTTGCATAAACTGTAGCTTGTCCGTACGGCAGTTCAATATAACCTCAGCATCGGGTACTGTCTGTTGGATAGCAGACAATACTGCGTGCAGCATAAGTTCAGCACCCTTATTTTGGCTGCCGCCTCCATCAATTTGTATTACCAACGCTCTCTTCATTTGATAAGTGCATGAAACCAATGTTTTATTCTCTTCCATAATAGTTTCTTTCTAATACTACGAACAATGGATTGGGCTAACCGGTGAACATCCTGCCGGTCACAGCGAACGTAGTCATCGATGCGTTGGCTAACATCGCTTGCGGAATGACGCTCTGTACGAAAACCACCGTACTGTGCCCAACCAGGCAGCGACCAAGAGTTGGCGGCATACGCTGCGAGAGCCTGCCCTACCATCCTTTTCTTTTTGTTCAGTCCCTGGCCGTTGATAACCTCGTGGAGCGAACAACTCCTAAGATATAACTGTCCTGCATCATGCATGGCCTGTAATAGTTGGTCGCCTTCCAAAGACCTGCTTACAATAAGATTACCCCCGCCTATTGTATCCTCTCCTTCTATCCCCCAGCAGTCGCCAAACGCAATGTCGCAAAACATATTCATTTTGTCATGGCACAAAAGACAGCGAGGCGGCGTCAGGTATTGCTTAGCGAGATGACGTACCTTCCTGTCTATCTTCTTTGAGGTGTTTCCTGCCTGCATCCACACCAGGTCAGCTTGTTTATAGGAAGAGAATTTCTTATGCCGCCAATAGACATAGTCGGTCTTAGGGTTCATCCTTATGTTCCCATAACTGCTTATCACATCTAAGCTCAAATGTGACAACGTTCCTCCACATATCAAGCCAAATAAATAAGCAATCTGTTTGCATAAGTCTGGTCGAATCTGACGAAGCTTGACAAGTCCTTCTATATGACAAGGAAGCCCTACTACAGCCACTCTATCATAGGCAGACAATAGAGGGAGATAACTGACTAAGTCAATAGGAGTATATTGAGATGCCTGGCTTTGTGCCAATTCCTCGGCGGTGGTAGCCACATAGCAACACGCCTGCAGATGACGCTGAGTTACTAATAATGCAGCATCGATGTGATGACTATTGAACAAATAGGTCAAGACAGCTGTTACAGCTCCACCACTTTGAGCACAGTCAAAAATCTGCGCGGTCGTGCTCTTACCAAAATATAAACCTCGGTAGTCCCCGATAAGCTGTTCTTCTACTGGTTGAAACTGTCCCGACAAATCGATTCCAGGACAAGCTTTCAAGCACTTCCCACATCTACTACATTGACGCTCATCGACGACAGGCAGCAATCTGCCCAACGATGACCGTCGCATCTCTATAGCATGATGAGGACATAGTACATGACAAGTCCCACAACCAGAACACAGTTGGGATTCAACAACGGCCGAAATGGTATGCGAATTCATCGTTTAAAAGTCTTTTTGACTATAGCCCGTATGTATTCTCTCTCATATGAGCTTAGACCTACAAGCCAGATGGTCAAAGCAGTAGATACCAGCATCAAACCAGTTCTTAAGATAAAAAGCCCAAAATTTCCTGACGGCAATAGCGTGTCTATACATACACTGCCAACATAGGCTACAAGCCCAACCAGCAATACAATCTCAAGGACTTGACTCACAAAGTAGCGAATAGAAAAGCTTTCGCCAACTTGCTGTGCAAGAACCAGGCGGAGAAAAGTCCCAAGAAAAGTGAAGACAACCAATACTATAACGGAACTAACAGGCGAATAGCCCCACCATAACAGTAAATAAATCACAGGTAATGCCATTAAATAGAATCCGCCTTGAAGAATCATGTACCATTTGACCTTCCCTGTTGCTTTGACATAGGTCTTAATGGGTTTGGAAACAGAGTCTATGACTCCGTTGAGCAAAAGAAGCTGGACAAAGACGGTCGTATAGGCAGGCACTTCAACCAGCCATAATGAGAGTATGTAGTCAGCCTGTAGTATCAGAGGGATGCCTAGCAACAGCACCAGGTAAAAGCTGAATTTCGAACACCGGCACAACAACTTCAAAGTCTCATGGTATTCTCCTGCAGCATACGTTTTGATAATCTGAGGATTACTGGCTACCATAAAGTTAGAGACAAAACGCTCGACTGCCCCATCTACATGATGCGCAACACCCCGAGCGGCATTGACTGCCGGACCAAAAAAGATATTCAATAAGATGTTAGAGCCTTGTGTCCGAAGTACGAAGGCCAGATTCCCTATCATATTCCACCCTGCAAATGAGAACATTTCTATCATCTTACCACGCCCGCTTGGCATACGGAATCGACACTCTTCAAACCGGTGGTGCGTATAAAACTTATAAAACAAGCAAAACACGAAAGTCGTTGCACATCCGAAAACAGCTAAGAATTTGAGTTTGTCGACAGTAACAACCGACAATAAGTAAGCAACCGTCAAACTCGCAAATACGCTAAGAATGCTCAGCCATGCATACACTTGCATTTTCTCGTGGGCAATGACTGATGCAGAATATGGGACCTGGATAATATTGATCAGAAAGGATACGATTGCGAACTGATATACCCACAAGGCCGCACTAAACCGATCAGAAGGGATGTTTAGCTGTGTGTATAGGAGCCATAATCCCAAGGTTTCTGCCAAGAGGAAGACTATGAATGCTATGATCCAGTGGATGACAACAGCCTGGCAAAATACATTCCTGACGGAATCACTGTCATTCCTCCCAAGCTCAAATGACAAAAAACGTTGAGTAGAGGCTACCATCGATGAATTGAGAAAGCCAAACATGGCCACTATGCCGCCTACAACATTGTTGATTCCATAGTCCTTCTCCCCCAGATTTTGCAGGACAATACGAGTAGTAAACAGGGAAACACCCATCACAAGGAACATTCTGACATAAAGCATCAGCGTGTTCTTTGCGATGAGTTTGTAATTCGTTTGCTTGTTGTTCATGATGCAATTCTGACGTTAGCACTAATGTGTCATAAACAACAATTAGCAGTGGTCATTACTTCAGGATGTTATAGAGTAATGAGGAGAGGGAGATGAGGATGCTGGTAGAGGTAAGCCAGAGGGAGGTTGACTGGCCGATACCGGAGTTGCGGGACTTGACCTTGTTGGGCTCGACATAGACGATGTCGTTCTGCTGCAGGTAGTAATAAGGTGAACTGACGATGTTGGCGTCGTTCAGATTCAAGGTAAAAACCTCCTTATGACCATCTGCGTCTTCACGGATGAGCTTGACATTATTACGGACACCATAGATAGTCAGGTCGCCAGCCTTGGCGAGGGCCTCGAGGATGTTGATCTTCTCATTATCGACCGTGAACATACCCGGATGGTTGACCTCACCGATGACCGATATCTTGTAGTTGATCATACGGACAGTGACGATGGGATTCTCGTTCTCGTTCAGGTAGGGCGAAATTTTGTCACGAATGAGCTTCTCACAGTCAGACTTGGTCAGGCCGCCAACCTTCAGGGAGCCCACGATAGGGAAGTCAATACGGCCGTCATTGTCTACCAAATAGCTCTGTAACTGTCCTGTGGTGTAGAGACTTCTATTCGAAGAGCTAAAAGTGGTGGGCACTGACAAGTTAAAAGGTTTGGCAGCATCGGGATTGATGGTGGCTACTGTGATGCTTAGGATGTCCTTGGGCATAATCTTGGCATCGTAGAGGTAACGCGTAGCTTCATAGTCGACGTAGTTGGCATTCTGGAAGTAAGCAACGTTCTTGGTGCTGGCACAACCAGTCAGCAATACTAAGCCCAACAACAGGGCGTAAATCTTCATTTTTTTCATAACTATTCTAATTTTGAAATTGTTAATATTATATCAAATTCATTTCTTGATGCTGTCATCATCCTTGTCGCCATAGTGCGACTGTACATAGCGCCCATAGCTCTCATAAGTGCCGTACTTGCCATAATGGCCATAGCGACCGTAACGGCCATAGCCATAGTAGTAGCCGTACTTACGCTTCGACATGTCGATGCCGTTAATCACCACACTGGGATTAGGCAGCTTACGCTCGCGAGCCAGTGAGTTAATCAGTTCAAAGCTCGACTTGCTGGTAAAGTCTGCGCGACATACCACTATGCTGATGTCGGCCATTCTTCCTATATGCAGCGTATCGCTGACAACACCGACAGGAGCCGTGTCAAGGATGATATAGTCATACTTCTGGCGTAGCAGGTTGATGACCTGTTCAAAGCTCTTGCGTGCCAGCAGCTCCGCAGGATTAGGAGGTATGGGACCTGCCAACAGCAAATCGAGGTTTTCGTTGACCCCAGAGGGTAAAATCTGCTCTTCCAACGCTTCCTTCGTGACGGTATTCTTCGTCAGCAAGTTGGTGACACCACGATGATTGTCGTCACTAACGCTAAAGATCTTACCCAAGGCAGGCTTGCGGATATCAAGGCCACAGAGAATGACTTTCTCACCTAACAGTGCAAAGGATGCGGCAAGATTGGCACTGTTAAACGTCTTACCCTCACCAGGCATGGAGGAGGTGAAGAGAATCACCTTCTGCTGCTCTTTCAGCATAAACTGGATATTGGTACGCAAGCCTCGGAAAATCTCGTCAATATGGTTGTTGGTATTCTCCTGTACCACAAGACCTGCTGCCGACTTCATCTTTTCATTGACTACTGGCACATCGGCAATAATGGGAAGCGTGGTCAGGCTAGCCACGTCGTCATGACCTTCAATCTTATAGCGGAAAATACTGCGCAGGAAGATTAATATGGAAGGAAGCAAGATTCCCAACAAGAAAGCTAAAGCCATGATAATCAACGGTTTGGGACTTACCCGTCCTTCGGCAATCGGTTCATCGAGGAGCTTACCCTTATCGGCAGTAGCAGCCAAGGCAATGCTGTTCTCCTCACGTTTCTGCAACAGCATGAGATAGACGGCAGACTTCACATCCTGCTGGCGGCCAATCTGCGCCAGCACACGCTCCTGGACAGGAGCAGCAGAGACACGCCCCTGGTATTTGGCATATTGCGACTGGATGCCCTGGCGTTGGATGTCGGCAGACCTGCGGGCCTGCAGCAAAGCAGACTGAATACTGGGTAACAATTCATTGATGGTAGCCGTGAGCGTCTTAACCTGGGGAGCTTCCTCACTGGCACCTTTTAACATTCGATTACGGTCCTGTACGGCCTGGTTGTAGCTGTCAATGAGTTTTTTGGAAGCCTCGTCGGTCAATCCCACATTGGAAGGAATGATATTCTTCATGTTGGTAGGGTTGTTGACGTACTCGCGCAGATAGTCGAGCATCTGGATCTGGGCATTAGCCTCTGACAATTCATTAGAGAACTTGCTGGACATCGCCACGGATGACGAGACATCGATACGAGAATCGGTCATCTGGTTGCTGCGCTTGAAGCTCTCCAAGGCACCCTCGGTATTGCTGAGCTCGGCATTGATCTTCGTCATACGGTCGTTGATGAACTCCTCAGTACGCAGGGCTATCTCGTTCTTGTCAGCATTAGCCTGCCGGTTATAGCACATCGCCAACTGGCTCAGAAAGTCCAAGCCACGTTGCACGTTCCTGTCCTTCAGCGACAATTGCGCTACAGCAGAACCCTTGGATACGGGTTTGACGGTCAGATTGTTCAAATATTGCATAGCCACCTGCTTGGGAGGGGTAATGGTGATCTCGTAGACATTATTATCCTTCCACTCTTGACCAGGATTCTTGGTAAAGGTGAGCGTGCCATAGCTGGTCCTGACAGAGGCAGGCAATGACCTCAGACGACATGCGAAAACCTTGCTTTCTTCTCCCTTCAGCAACAGACTGCCACGCACCGCATAGCCCTTGCCGGCTTTCGACAGTTCCAGGCGTATACTGCGAGTGCCTGAAAGAAGTAACCTGTCAAGGCTGTCCAAACGGGTAGGCTCCAAATCAACACTCACGGGTTGTGTCTTGTAGCGAATCTGCTTGATAATACTACCCACGGTGCGATACTCTACATAGAGCTTGAGGTCTTTCACGGCATCGCGAAACAACATGCGAGACTGGATTGCCTCCATCTCGTTCTCGATGCCGGCAGAGTTGGTCAGGAAACCGAATTCCTCCATCTGCGACAACATCTGCGAGGCACTACTCTTCCGGCTGTTGTCTTCTTTGATAAGCATACGAGCCGACACCTCGTACACGGGCTCGGCATAGCGCAGATAGAACCAGGCTGCTGCCACAAAGACCATGAGCGACAGCACGAACCAATGCCAGTAGAGGACTACCGTGGCGAAGAGGTTGGAGAAAGTGAAAAACGAGGTTTTGGACTCGGCGGACTCTATTATGTCCTCGAATTCCACGAGAGAAATCTTTTTATCTTCCATATTGAAAATTGAAATTAAAATTCATTTTAGTCACACTGATGACGCAGTTATTCATTGCTTGCAGATAGTGCATATTGTTCTTGCAGGAATTGTGCCGCATGCACAATTTCTGCTCGTTACGTCCATTTTAATCATCTGATAATCAAGACATTACGAAAATTAATACACAAAATGCAACATAAAAAAGGCCAAATACCTTTTATGCTGTTGCAAAAGTACATATTTTATTTGGAATGGCAAAATTTTAGATTCCTTTTTTCAAATTTCGGATATCTGCGCTATCTTTTCTAAACTAAAGTCGCCACACTCTGACATAGGTCAGAGAATAGAAAATCTGTGAGATCTGTGAGATCTGTGTGACTAAATATGGCCGAGCTCCTGGAGGAGGCGGGATTTGAGGTGGGAGTTGGCGCGGAGGCGGGTAAGGGCTTCGCGACAGCGCTGGAGGGTAGCATCAGTGACAGCATCCAGGGCACGCTCTGCGAGCAACAGGGCCAGTGAGAGCTCTGCCTCGTCAGAGGGGATATAGCCATGCTTAGGCAGCAGGCGCTGGTAAAGCCACATTACTTCGCGATGCAGGAGGTTGTATTCATGAGGCTGGGCATCACGGTCAGGGGCAGCAGTAAGCAGCTGATTCGCCAGACGAATTAATTCTTTGGCGTCGCCATGGTTAGCGCTTTGCGGGGAGCAGTTCGCAGGGAGCAGTTCGATGACTTCCGGGGTGATGGTGACGGCAGCAACAGCTAAGTCAGGGATGCTGACCACCAATTGTCTCGACCGCTTTCCCTTTACTTTTAGCAACACCCCCTCAACACCATCAAAGGCACCACCATGAATGCGGATACGGTCGCCCTTGGACAGCACTACTTCGTCAGGGGTGAAATAGGTTACTTCCGCCTCATTCTGCTCTGTTACCCGTATGAAATCTTCCATGGCCTTGTCGGGGACCATGATTTTCTCTCTTTGTTCCTGGCCAGCGACAGGACGTGTCAGCCAATAGGTGGTTTCACGCAACCTTGACCGACAGGTGTTGATTTCATCCACCTCCCCTTTTACGAACACCAAATCGGAGATGGCCGGCACCAGACGGCGTACTTTGTGTCCTCGCACCATTTCGATACGGTAATGCATAGGGACATAGCATCTTAGCCCCATGCCTCGCAAGGCATCGCGTACTGCTGTCTCTTTCTTGAATATAGCCTTGATGACGTACCAGTTGGACATGGTGATTGTTGTATGCGTTAGTCAATACTGAAGACTATTGCCCGCCGAGGCGTGAGAAATACGCGATGATGTCTTCCCAGGTCTTGAAGGTGTCAGAACCGAAAGCTATGAGGGTGGCCATGGTGTCACCCTCCTTTTGTCCGCTAATCAGGTAGTCACCATAGAGCAGGTCACGGCGCCAGGTGTAGATGGTGTGCCGCCAGGCGGGAACACTGATATATTCCTCAAGCCACGCTGTTGTCTTGTCGAACAGAGAACAGGGTGCCACGAAGTATACTTGGTAATGCTCAATGAGCAGACGGATGGCTTTTTGCATCGAGCTGGCAGGTTTCTGGTATGCGTCAGCAAGCGTCTCTATACCTATATATATAATAGGACGCTCACGCTTCTCCTGCCGGTCGTCTATCCAGCGGATGACCGGCACCACGCTGTGCATGAAGCTCTGGTCGTTCATGCGGTGCTCGCCATGGAAGTGCAGGGCCTGCGGATAGTGCTCGTGGAACAGGTCGTAGGTATCCACCGTCGTGTCCTCATCGCCAAAGAGACCATAGACGCGCTGGCGGTCCTCGTCAGTCAGTCCCACGAAGCGCTGCTCCGACTGCTCCTTGTACTCCTTGACCAGGGCCTTGTCGACATAGAACTCCTGTACGCTGTCCTGGCGGGGATTCTGGAACTGCTGGGTGCCTGTCATGCCATGGGCCCGCATGGTCTCGCCCATCTCCAGGGCAGGGTTCACGCAGATGCGGTCGTAGCCCCTGAGCTGCTCGGCATACATGCCGCCCATGGAGGTGCCGATGATGAGGGCTGGCTGTTCCTGCTCGCACGTCTCACGCAGCAGCCGGATAGCCTCGGCAGGGTGTATGGGCAGGTCGGGAGCCACCACTCTGGCATGGGGCATCACCTCGCGCAACCGTGTCACCGTTCCTGACTGGCCACTGCTGGCAAAGCCATGGCAGTAGAGCACTGTCTTCCCCTTCATCAGCTCGGGAAATGCAACGCCACACTCTGATCTGTGGTCAGAGAACTGCTTGATATATGGATTTTCTGTCATAATGCTTGCAAAATTACAAAAAAAACCGTACATTTGCACCATCAATCGCAAAAAAACTATGAAACAGCTCTTGATTTCCCTATTTCTCGTCCTCTGTGCACAGGCGCTGCCTGCACAGCAGTTACAGAACCCCATCCGTGAGAACTACACCCCTGTGGGACGTGGCTGGCGACTGAAGGCCCATGGATCGCTGTCAGAGAACAACCAGCCCACCTTCCTGGGTCGTCGACAGGAGAGTGCTGACATGACGCTGGAGACCGAGATCGATACCGACAACCTCGACTTTGGCACGGAGGCAGGCCTCACCGTCTATCAGATACAGGGTGGCCACATGGACCTCGCACTGGTCAAGTACCAGACAGGCTCCGTCGCGGTGGTCATGAAATACCAGATCAAGTCCTTGCAGGGCGAGGTGATGGGCGAGGATTCCGGCCTTCCCCTCATGCAGGGCAAGGTACGCCTGCGCATCACCAGCGACGGCAACCAGTACCGTTTCCTCTACTCCTGTCAGGGAGGCCCGTGGAAAGAAGTCACCAAGCAAGACTGCTCGCTGGTCAGCACGGAGGTGGTAGGCGGCTTCACGGGTGTCACCGTAGGCATGTATGCCGATGGCGATGGCTCCGCCACCTTCAACTACTTCGACTACAAGGAACAACAGTAAACCTATTATAAACTTTTAAAACATTACAGACATGAAAAAGTATTTAGCAGAAATGGTGGGCACGATGGTGCTCGTATTGATGGGCTGCGGCGTGGCTGTCAGCCTGGGTTGCGATCCTGTTAACAACATCCCCGCTGTCGTGGGTACAGCCTTCGCCTTCGGTCTGGCCGTGGTAGCCATGGCCTATACCATCGGTGGCATCTCGGGTTGCCATATCAACCCTGCCATCACCCTGGGCTGCATCATCGCTGGCCGTATGGATGCCAAGGAGGGATGCATGTACATGCTGTTCCAGTGCATTGGTGCCTTCATCGGCTCCGCACTGCTCGCTGTCCTCGTGGCCAATGTTCCCGGCATGGAGGGCACGGGTGCCAACGACCTGCAGGCCAACGTCTCCATGCTGGGCGGTCTGCTTGCCGAGATTATCTTCACCTGTGTCTTCGTCCTCGTGGTACTCGGTGCCACTGCCAAGACCAATGGCGCTACCAACAACTTCGCCGGTCTGGCCATCGGACTGAGCCTCGTACTGGTACACCTCGTCTGCATCCGCTACACAGGCACCTCGGTCAATCCCGCACGCTCGCTGGCTCCTGCCATCTTCCAGGGTGGTACCGCCCTGGCCAACCTGTGGATCTTCATCATAGGTCCCTTCGTTGGTGGCGCCCTCGCTGCCTGCATCTGGAAGCTCATTGAGCCCGCTGAGAAGTAAATCCCATTTGTTTAACCAAATCTAATCTTCCCGGTAGGATAAAAACTATCGGGATTTTTTCCCTATAATAATGAGGAGTCAACGGATAAGTTTGGTGGCTGTGACCATCCTATTATGTTTAGCAGCTCGTGGAGAAACATTGACGTTGTCGAAAGGCTGGACGGTGCAGTCATCGGCAAAAGTTCAGACTACGGGTGATGTGCTTTCTACGTCCACAGCAGATGTTGCCGGATGGTACATGGCCACCGTACCGTCAACCATCATGGGCGTACTGACAGCTGATGGCGTGGAGCTTGAGGCGCTGACAGCCGACGACTATCAGCGTATCGACAAAAAGCGTTTTGACGTCAGTTGGTGGTACCGCACGACCTTTCATCTTAAACAAAGGTCAAAGGAGCATGTGTTGCTTTCCTTCGACGGCATCAGCTATCGTGCCTTTACCCTCAACGGACGCGATGTGTTGTTGCGCGGAGCAGGATGGACGGATGACATCTATCTGCGCGACACTCCTGAAAGGAATCGTCAGCAGTTGGAATACGTGCGCGACATGAATATGAATACGGTTCGACTGGAAGGCTTCCGTTCGGACATGATTGCCCATTATGACGTCGTCCCCTTGCCTCAAAGAATAGTAGAGCAGAAGGGTGAGGCGTTTGTGTTGGAGGATGGGGTGCAGATTCTTGCACCTGCTGACCTGCAGCGTGAGGCTGAGTTTCTGAAGCAATATCTGAAGGAAACGGCTTCCATTGATCTGCCCATCGTCGCGAAACGTGTAAAGCGAGGACGCTATATCGAACTCGCTGTGTCGACAACCATACAGCAGCGAGAAGGGTACCTACTCTCAGTCAACGCGAATGGCGTCGCCATTCAAGGCGGTTCTGCGGCTGGTGTATTCTATGGCATCCAGACGCTTCGAAAGGCATTGGCTGACGAGGAGCAGACCAAAGGCGGTAGTGTGCAGCTACCCGCCGTCAGCATCACCGATGCTCCGCGTTTCCCGTGGCGTGGCATGCATCTCGACTGCTCGCGTCATTTCTTTCCTGTGGCCTTTGTCAAGAAGTATATCGACTTGTTGGCTATGCACAACATGAACGTGTTCCATTGGCACCTGTCCGACGATCAGGGCTGGCGCATCGAAATCAAACGTTGGCCCAGGTTGGTGACAGTGGGTTCACAACGTAGTGGGACCATTATCGGTACCAATTCCGACCTCGACGACCATACGCCCTATGGTGGCTACTACACGCAGGAGGAGGCTCGCGAAATCGTCGCTTACGCTAAGGCCCGTCACATCACGGTGGTGCCTGAAATCGATATGCCCGGTCACATGTTGGCAGCGCTTGCCAGCTATCCCGAACTGGGTTGTACGGGCGGTCCTTATCAGGTGGGGCACTACTGGGGCGTATACAAGGATGTGCTCTGTGTGGCCAACGAGCGCGTCTATCAGTTTGTGGAGGATGTGCTGACGGAAATCATGGATATCTTCCCATCGGAGGTCATCCATATTGGTGGTGACGAAACGCCCACCGACAAGTGGGAACAATGTGCGAAGTGCCAGTCATTAGGGCTGGCAAAGGACCAGCTACAGCCTCGCTTCACCCGTCGTGTCTTCGATTTCCTCACTGCTCACCATCGTCGGGTCCTCGGCTGGGACGAGATTCTGGATGGTTCTCCGCAGGATGCGATGATGATGTCGTGGCGTGGCTCAGAGCCTGGTGCGAAGGCTGCTGCGCTGGGGCACGATGTGGTGATGGCCCCCACTACGCATTGCTATTTCGACTATCAGCAGGTGGAGGACCGCCAGTTTGAACCCAGTCGCTGTGGAGGCTTTATTCCTGTCGACAGGGTGTATAGCTTGAATCCTGTGCCCGATGGCCTCTCTGCTGAGGCTCAGGGGCACATTCTGGGTGTACAGGCAAACCTATGGACGGAATATGTCACCAACGAGGAAATGGCCGAATATCAGGTACTGCCCCGTATGTCGGCATTGGCAGAGGTACAATGGACACAGCCTGCTCGTAAGGACTACACCGCTTTTCTTGAGCGGCTCACCCGTCTGACGCGACTCTTTGAACTCGAGGGCTACACCTATGCCAAGCATCTCTGGCCCGAACGTCAACTGTCCAGTAGGTGGCAGTTCTGATGGACTTTTTGCAACGCGCAGTTTGCATTTTCCCCGGCACAGGTCACGCCGACAGCACGGAAAAGCTTAAAATCCGTGAAATCTGCGTAATCCGTTCCTTTTTCTTTTTACTTTTCCGAAAGAAATTACTAACTTTGCGGTCAGAAAGATTTTTAGCTAACATTTTAATATTTAACAATTATGGTAAACTACAAGGATTTAGGACTCGTGAATACCCGCGAGATGTTTAAGAGAGCAGTAGCCGGTGGCTATGCCATTCCCGCTTTCAACTTCAACACCATGGAGCAGATGCAGGCCATCGTACAGGCTGCCGTAGAGACCAAGTCACCCGTCATCATGCAGGTGTCCAAGGGTGCCCGCAACTATGCCAACGCCACCATCCTGCGCTACATGGCAGAGGGTGCTGTCGCCTATGCCAAGGAGTTAGGCTGCGCCCATCCCGAGATTGTGCTGCACCTCGACCACGGCGACAGCTTCGAGCTCTGCAAGGACTGCATCGACATGGGCTTCTCCAGCGTGATGTACGACGGCTCTTCACTGCCTTACGAGGAAAACATCAAGATTTCCCGTCAGGTGGTAGAGTATGCCCACAAGTACGATGTCACCGTTGAGTGCGAGCTCGGCGTGCTGGCCGGTGTTGAGGACGAGGTGCAGGCAGAGGAGTCTCACTACACCAAGCCCGAGGAAGTCATCGACTTCGCTACCCGCACAGGCTGCGACTCGCTGGCCATCTCTATCGGTACCTCTCACGGCGCCTATAAGTTCAAGCCCGAGCAGTGCACACGCGACCCGAAGACCGGCAAGCTCGTACCTCCTCCCTTGGCTTTCGACGTGCTCGCTGAGATTGAGCAGAAGCTCCCCGGCTTCCCCATCGTGCTCCACGGCTCTTCATCTGTTCCCCAGGACGAGGTCGACACCATCAACAAGTTCGGCGGCAACCTGCCCGATGCC
>JAFPEE010000050.1 GCA_017389705.1 Prevotella sp. | reverse complement strand
AGGCATCCACCTGCGCTTCCAGCCTCAGGGCGACTCGCTGAACGACCTCACCTCGAAGTCGTTCCTGAAGATGCAGGTAGCGCCTGTGACTAACCTCGTCATCGACCCGCGTTACTACGACCTGACGCCCACCGAGACGGACCCCACGAAGAAGAAGTATGCAGCCGCCAAGGCTACTCTTCAGGAGTTCCGCGCCGCTCAGGGCTTCCCAGAGAACACCCAGAACCCTTAAACTGATGCGCTATGAGTGAAGGTAAGAAAACTAATTGGCCGGAGGTCATCATCCGCATCATCATTGCCGCCCTTTCAGCAGCGCTGACCGCACTGGGAACGACCTCGTGCATGGGCTATGGCCCTCTCTACATCTAAGCGCTATTGCGGCGTACTCTAAACGAAAGACTGACAGCATCAGAAGTGATTGCTGTCAGTCTTTTTGCTGTTTGTTAACACTCTTATTTCAATTCCCGGTCGAAAAACTTCATGCACTGGCGGAACAGATGGTTGCGGGTGTTGCCGCCAAAAATGCTGTGGTTGCGGTTGGTATAAACGAGCTGCTGGAAGTCCTTGTCGGCCTGTACCAACGCCTCGGTATATTCTGCGGTATTGCGGAAGTGGACATTGTCGTCGGCCATGCCATGACACAGCAGGAGTGCACCCTGCAGCTTGTCGGCACGGGAGATGGGACAGTCGTTGTAGCCTGTAGGATTCTCTTGCGGGGTGCGCATGAAACGCTCCGTATAGACCGTATCGTAGTAGCGCCACGAAGTAGGCGGTGCGATGGCGATGCCGGCACGGAACACTCCCCTGCCCTCGGACATGGCCATCAGGGTGTTGAAGCCTCCGAAAGACCAGCCCCAGATGGCGATGCGCTGCTTGTCGACATAGGGCTGCTGACCCAGCCAGCATGCTGCCTCTACCTGATCGTGAGACTCCAGCTGTCCGAGCTTGAGGTAGGTACACTTCTCGAAGTCGGCTCCCCGGCCGCCTGTGCCACGGTTGTCGACACAGACACAGATGTAGCCCTGCTGACAGAGCAGCTGCTCGAGGATGGCTCCCTGAGCCGCCATACCTATGTGCCAGGCATTCTTCACCTGCTGGTTGCCGGGGCCGCCATACTGATACATGATGACAGGATACTTCTTGGCCGGATTGAAGTCGGCAGGCTTGACCATCCATCCGTTCAGCGTCACACCGTCGGCGGTGGTCAGCGTGAACAGCTCACGCTTGCCTAACGCATAGTCTGCGAGCCTGGTACGCAGCTGCCGGTTGTCTATCAGCGTTTCCAGCGTCTTGCCGGCGCTTGTGCACAGGGTATAGACCAGCGGGGTATTGATGTCGCTCCACGTATTGATATAGTATTGGAAATTCTTGCTGAAGATGGCAGTGTTCCAGCCAGCCTTCTCTGACAGGCACTCACGCTTGCCGTCCTTGCGGGCCACCCAGACGCGCTGGTCGGTAGCTCCGGCCTCGTGCGACGCGTAATAGGTATTGCCTGTGGCCTCGTCGTAGCCATAGACCTCGCTGACCTCGTAGTCGCCATCGTCGACCTGACGCAGCAGCTGGCCATTCATATTATAGAGGTAGAGGTGCTTCCAGCCCGTGCGGTCGCTGGGCAACAGGATGTGGCGGTCTGTCAGCTGGATGGCGTTCATGGCCTCCTCGCGGACATAGCGGCTCACCTTCTCCTCGATGACCTGTTTGCAGACGGTAGACAGCGGGTTGCAGAGGAAGATGCGCAGGCAGTCCTGATGGCGGTTCAGGGTGAAGGCTGCCACCTGGGTAGCATCGGCCGTCATCTTCAGGCGGGCCACATAGCCGTCGGCATCGACGGGAAGCTTCAGCTGGCGTGTCTGCCGGCTGCTGATATCGAAACTCCATACGGTGACCTTCGAGTTGTCCTCGCCGCTGGTGGGGTACTTGTAGGTATAGAAGCCTGGATAGTCGGCATACTCGTTGCACTCAGGCTCGAGTCCCTTAAACAGCGGCATGGAGTACTGCCTGACCTTCGACTCGTCGTAGCGCACCCATACCAGTTGCTTGCTGTCGGCAGTAAAGACCATGGAGCGCGAAAAGCCAAACTCCTCTTCGTTCACCCAGTCGGGAATGCCGTTGATGATCTCACCCGGGCGCCCATCCTTGGTAATCTGCACCTCGGCATTGTCGTAGAGCAGCTTGACAAGGAAGATATTGTTAGCGCGGACGAAAGCTATCTGCAAGCCGTCAGGCGAGAACAGGGGTGTCTGCTGGGGACCGTTGTCGGAGAGCGGGGCCAGTCGGTTGTTACGTATCGTATATATATAATAGGTAGCGGTGAACGAGTGGCGATAGATACGCTCCGTCTGCGTCTGGATGAGCAGGCGCTGTCCGTCGGGGCTGACGATGTAGTCGTCGATGCCGGCGAGCTGTGCGCCCTTGGCTGTCGCCACGTCAAAGAGCACGCTGACCTCCTTGCCCGTCTTGAACGAGTATTTGACAATACGCCTGCCGTCGGCTGACAGCTGTGCATACGACTCCCCGTCATCCAGGGCCTGTACGGCAGCCATCATCTCACCACGGAATGCACCGTCGGTAATGTCGTTTAACTTCAGTTTACCGCCTGCCATCAGGGTGGAGACCACCCATAGCGAGACCACTAATAATCCTAATCGCTTCATATTGTTTTTCTGATGTTTGTTTTCTGATTCAAATGACTCCCTGCAACCACTGGGCACACATGTCGGCACAACGCTCTCCGTCGACTCCTGCCGAGACGATGCCTCCTGCGTAGCCGGCACCCTCGCCACAGGGGAACAGGCCCTGCAAGCGGACATGCATGAGCGTGTCGGCAGCACGAAGGATGCGGACAGGCGACGAGGTGCGTGTCTCGACACCTATCATCACGGCCTCGTTGGTCAGGAAGCCATGACTCTGCCGTCCAAAGACCTTGAAGCCCTCCTGCAGCCGATGGCTGACGGGCTGCGGCAGCCAGAAGTGCAAGGGCGACGACAAGAGCCCGGGGGAATAGGAGCTCTTAGGCAGGTCGTAGCTCAGGCGGCGGTTTACAAAGTCGGCCATACGCTGGGCGGGTGCCGTCTGCCGGCGGTTACCCTGTTGCCAGCAGTCGCGCTCCAGCTGTTCCTGGAAGTGCATGACGCGCAACGGGTCGGTGCCCTCGATATCTTCTGCACGGGTCTCTACTACCATGCCAGAGTTGGACCATTGTCCGCCACGATTGGAAGGGCTCATGCCGTTGACTACGATTTGCTCGCTGTCCGTAGCGGCAGGGATGACGAAGCCACCGGGACACATGCAGAACGAGTAGACGCCGCGCCCCTCGACCTGTGTGACGAAAGCGTACTCTGCGGCAGGCAGGTAGCGTCCACGTCCCTGCCGGGAGTGGTATTGTATCTGGTCTATCAGCGCCGAGGGATGCTCCAGACGGACTCCTACGGCGATGCCCTTGGCCTCGACCTCGATCTTCGCCTCTGCCAGGTAGCGGTAGACATCGCGGGCAGAATGGCCTGTAGCCAGAATGACCGGTCCACGGAACTGCTGTTCTCTCTTTTCGGGGGTGTCCTTGACAGGACTGACGGCCTCGACACCTATCACGGTATCGCCTTGCAGCAACAGGCGCGTCATCTTGGTCTGGAAGTGCACCTCGCCGCCTGAGCGGAGGATGGTGTTCCGCATGTTCTCTATGACGCGGGGCAGCTTGTCCGTACCGATGTGCGGATGGGCATCGGCCAGGATATTGACAGAGGCCCCATGCTGGCAGAACACGTTGAGAATCTTCTCGATGTTGCCACGCTTCTTGGAGCGGGTGTACAGCTTGCCGTCAGAATAGGCGCCTGCCCCACCCTCGCCAAAGCAATAGTTGCTCTCGCTGTCGACCTTCTGCGTCTTGGCTATCTGAGCCAGGTCTTTCTTGCGCTCTCGTACGTCCTTGCCACGTTCCAGCACAACGGGACGCAGGCCCAGCTCTATCAGACGCAGGGCGGCAAACAGGCCTCCGGGACCTGCTCCCACCACAATGACCTGCTGCGCCGTGCTGACATCGGGATAGTGCGTCGCCACATACTCGTCGTCGGCAGGCATCTCGTTGATGTAGGCCCGTACCTTCAGGTTGACATAGATGGTACGCTGGCGGGCATCAATGCTGCGACGCAGGATGCGCAGGGAGTTCAGCGTACGCACATCGAAGCCGTACTCCTCAGCGACATAGCTGCGGAGGGCCTGCTCGTTGGCGGCAATATGCGGCTGGACTCGTATCTGATACTCGTTGACCATGGCTGCCCGGCTGTACGGCTTATTCCTTGAACATGTCGTCGATTTCAGCTATCTCGTCTTCGTCGAACCACTTGCACAACTTCTCCTTAGCCCTGACCTGAATGCTGGGGTCGATGTCTGTCCACACCTTCTTCAGCACGAAGATGAGCACTCCCAGGTCGTCGGCCAGACCAGCGATGGGAATGGCGTCGGGCACCACGTCGAGCGGACTGATAAGGTAGCCCAAGGCACCTATAATCATGGCCTTGTTCGCAGCACTCACCTTGTCGCTCTGCAACGTATAGTAAAGGATGAGGGCAGCATATACCAATTTAGCGCCGGCACGCTTGGCTATGCGGGCAATCTTTTCCGTAAAGTCCGTCTGTGAGAACTTGTTGGCATAACTCATAAAATCGGGTAATTCCATACTTACTCTTATTTAGGGTTTAACGTTTTGTTTTCTGTGAAGGGTTGTTGATGCGCACAATGCGTATTCCGGTAAACTTGGGGTGTTTCTGCATATAGTAGCGCAGGGTCATGGGCTCCTCAACCACCATGCGGTGAATCTGCGAGGCATTGAGCAGGTGCAGACCGTCGCCACGCCACACGGCAAAGCCCAGGTGGGCAATGTCCAGACCGGGCTTGTTGCAGGTGATGGCTATGATGTCGCCATCCTTGACAGCCTTACGCAGCAGGTCTGTATTCTTGATGTCGGCCTTGGGAATGTAGCGGGCTGTCGTTCCGGTCAGCGCCTGCTCCTGGCGGCGTATCTGCGGCACCAGCTCAGGATGGTTCTTCAGGGCCTTGTAAGCCTTCGGATGCTCACTCATATAGCTGACGGCTATCTTCTGCACAGCCGAGAATGGCGGATTGGGTTCCTGCACCTCGCTGACCAGGCGCATGCGCGTCTTGTCGGCTATCCAGTCCGAGAAGTAGTGCAGTCGCGAGGGATAGCCGTCCAGCCTGCCACCCCGGTAGCGCAACAGGCGGAGGGTCTCCACATAGTCGTTCCAGCTGCGCTTGCCCTGCTGCAGGCAGAGTTTCAGGGCTGTCACAGTCTCCACAAACGTGGTGCAGTCCAGCTGACGGGTATTCACCACCAGCTGTTCGTCGTCGTTAACCTCCAGCGTATGAGCCACATAGGGCACTTCGATAAACTGACGGGCCAGCGACAGCACGTCAACGCTGCGGCTGCTCTTCTGCAACAGTCTGCAAACCGTCAGGCTGTCCTCGCGCTTGTAGGTCACGGCAGTCTGGGCTGACAGCGTCTGCACACAACCCAGCATCACCAGTACTATCAGATATAGTAAGCCTTTCTTCATCTCTTTTTCTTCTTATACGGACTGCGGGGCCCAAAGTTTAATCCTACATAGATATTTAAGTCGCCAAAGATGTTGTTGGTGGCAAAGCGCGACTTACGGTAGTTGTAGGCACGGACGATGGCCGAGGCCCCTGCATACCACTTGGTATTGTTCCATACCAGACCGAAGCGTCCTATGCCGTCAAAATTGAAGTTATCCAGATTGAAGCCTCGCGAGTTGTCGTTCGCACCCTCACTATACGACTTCTTATAGCCCAGGGCCAGCGACAGACTGGAACAGAACAGCCAGTAGCGGGCGAAGACCCAGTTGTAGGCATAGCCTACCGAGGCGCTGATGTCGCGATACTTGACGCTGTTGAAGTTGAAACCGCTGTCGAGCTGTACCTGCCGCCCCAGTCGCTCCTTGGTCAAAGCTGCCAGACGCTCGTAGTCGAACTCGATGCTGTTGGTCAGGTAACCCAGGCCTGCCATCCACGAGCCGCAGCTGATCTTCTGACACGAGCTCTGGGCAAAGGCTGCCGGATAGGAGAAGTGCTTGTAGTTGAAGATGTAGTACAGGTTCACTCCCGTAATGCTGACCTTCAGCCCGTCGAAGGAAACGCCCTCCAGGGGCTTCGTATTGATGCCCTTACCCATGTTCACGCTACGTATCTTGTAGTCGTTTACCGTACGACGGTAAAAGATGTCGGCACCGAAGCGGGCGCTATAGATGCTGGCATCCAGCTCGAACTTAGGCGACTTATTGAAGATGTTGATGTTGCGCAAGTCGATGGTGTATCCAAGGAATATCCAGCGCCATCCGAAGTATGGTCCCATGCGGACATCCACCTGCGGCGAGAACGAGATAGACTGACCGTCGGGGCCCGTCGTACTCAAGCGGTAATAATCGTAGGTCGTAACGGACTGTAGCATCAGAGCCCAGTTGTAGTGCTGCGGCTCCACATAGGTGGTGTCCTGGTCGCTGAAGCTGTCTATCAGGCGTTTCAGCCAACCTTCCCTCTTGGGCTGCTGAGCCGCCAGCGAGTCACTTTGCGTGTCTTCGGCCCATGAGGTGAGGGACGTCGTCATTGTCAGCATCAGTATCGTCAACAACTTACGCATCAGCTCAGAATTTACCTAAGATACGGTCCAACACCCAGTTGACAGGAGTAGCCGACTCGCCCGTGCTGTCGCACAGGCTGATACCCTGCAGATGTTCTATCACGTTCTTGATAAGCGGAGCCTGCACATAAGGCGGATTAGGAACGGCAAAGCTCTCCTCACCACGACTGGTGTGCAGACGGATAGGCTGGTAGTCAAAAACGGAGAACGACACCGAGCCGCGGTCTCCTATCAGGTCTATGCGGTCTTCACGCGCCGACTCATGGGCCACAAAACACCACGACCCCGAGCCTGCCAGCCCGTTCTCAAACTCAAAGCAGGCACTTACCGTGTCCTCGGCCTTATAGAGCCCGCCACGATTCACGCAGATGCCACGGGCCTCAACAATGACGCCGAACAACTGCTGCAAGTAGTCCAGCTGATGGGGAGCCATATCGTAAAAATAGCCACCGCCGGCAATGTCGGGCTGGACACGCCAGGGCAACTCTCCATGAGGTGCATAGTCCACGTCGCGAGGGGGGACAGCAAAACGTACCTGCACATTGACAACCTTGCCAATAACGCCACGCTCCACAATCTCCCTGACCTTCTCGAAATAAGGCAGGCGCCTGCGATAGTAGGCTACAAAACAGGGCATCCCCGTCTGCTCCGACACGCGGTTGATGCGGGCGCAGTCCTCATAGCTCGAAGCCAAAGGTTTCTCCACATATACAGGTTTGCCTGCCTTCATGGCCATAATGGCATAGGTGGCATGGCTCGAAGGTGGCGTGGCAATATACACGGCATTGACCTCCGCATCGTCTATCAGTTCCTGGGCGTCGGTATACCATCGGGAAATGTGGTGGCGCTCTGCGTAGCCGCGAGCCTTACGCTCGTCGCGGCTCATCACCGCAACGACCTTTGAGCCTTCTATCTCCGAGAAAGCAGGTCCGCTTTTTTTCTCTACCACCTCACCACATCCGATGAAGCCCCATTGAATTAATTTCATTTCGTGTGCAAAGTTACGAAAAAACGAGTAAAGAGCCAAATTTATTTGAGTATTTCCGAGCGCTGAGTAAGTTCATGCATTTGCATAAAGTTACGAAAAAACTCTTAACTTTTATCTCATAACTCTCAACTTTTTCGTATCTTTGCACCATTAAAACAACAAAACAATGGAAAAACAACAAGATATGACCCTGCTGAAAGCCCGCAGCTACCGTAGCGTGCTGACTACCGGCTTCAAGTTGTATATGGAGAAGTTCCGCCAGTTTTTCAAGGCCTCATGGCTCATGGCACTCCTCCTGTCTCTCGTCCTCGGAACCGCCTCGGGCCTGCTGCTGATGATGTATCCCGCCAGCATGTGGGCATTCATCCTACTCGTCTGCATGCCACTGGCCATCCCCGTGGTCTATGCCCTGCTGAGAAAGGTGCTGAAGCGCCATCGTGACTTCTGGTACACTACAAAAGGCAACTTTGCCCTGCGTCTGCGCCATTGCGGACTGCTACTCACCGTGCTCTTTGCCAGCATCCTGCTCGTACTGCTGGCCAGCAGCGTGGTACTCATACCAGCTGCCATCCTCTGCCTGGCCAACCAGGCTGCCCTACAGGGAATGATGATGGGCGACCCATCGGGAATGCCATCTTATATGACCTGGCTCACCCTGGCCACCTTCGTGCTGACAGCCTTTGCCCTGTTCTACGTCAGCCAGGTGCTGCTCGTACATTACTACTATGCCTGCGGCTCCATTGAAGCCAGGGAGGCAGAGCGACAGAAACAAAAACAGCTGATACAATCCATATGAAGAAGATATTATTCATCGACCGCGACGGAACCATCATCCGTGAGCCGCAGGACGAACAGATTGACGCCTTCGAGAAGCTGCAGTTCGTAGCCCGCGCCATCTCCAACCTCGTCTTCCTGCGCCAGCATACCGACTACTTGTTTGTCATGGTGTCAAACCAGGACGGCCTGGGTACCCCCAGCTTTCCAGAGGATACCTTCTGGCCTGTCCATCACTTCATACTCGACACGCTGAAGGGCGAAGGTGTCGTGTTCGACGACATCCTCATCGACCCCCACTTCCCTGAGGACAACGCCCCTACCCGCAAACCCAACACCGGACTGGTGCAGAAATACATGGACAATCCCGAGTACGACATTGCCAACAGCTACGTCATCGGAGACCGCGAGACAGACCGTCTGTTTGCCGAGAACATCGGCTGTAAGTTCCTGCAAATCACCGAGAACCCAGAAAGCGGTGAGAGCTCCTGGGATCAAGTGGCTGCCATAGCCTTTGGCGGAGAGCGCACCGCAGAGGTACGCCGCACTACCAAGGAAACCGACATCTACGTCAAGGTAGACCTCGACGGCAACGGTCATTGCGACATAGCAACCGGGCTGGGCTTCTTCGACCACATGCTGGAGCAGATAGGCAAGCACGGCATGATAGACCTTAACATACATACTAAGGGCGACCTGCACGTCGATGAGCACCATACAATCGAAGACACCGCCCTTGCCCTGGGCGAATGTCTGCTCAAGGCTCTGGGCGACAAACGTGGCATAGAACGCTATGGCTACTGCCTGCCCATGGACGACTGTCTGTGCTCGGTAGCCCTCGACTTCGGAGGACGCCCCTGGCTGGTATGGAATGCCGACTTCCAGCGCGAGAAGATTGGCGAGATGCCTACCGAGATGTTCCTCCACTTCTTCAAGAGCCTGAGCGACGCTGCCAAGATGAACCTCAACATCCGTGCCGAGGGACAGAACGAGCATCATAAGATAGAGGGCATCTTCAAGGCTCTGGCACGCTCACTCAAGATGGCTGTACGCCGCGACATATACCACTACGAGCTGCCTTCCACCAAAGGCGCACTATAAAAGGAGAGCATCATGAGAGATAAGGAAGCACTACGAGAGGGGCTGAAAGCCAATCCGACCATGAAGAGATGGTTAGACCGCCTTATCATGAATCAGCGCGACGCCCGCCCCCGTTGGTACATCCGCCTGCTGGCACCCCTTTACCAACATCGTGGACGCGGCTCCAAGATTTACCGTAGCGTACGCCTGGACACCCCACCCTACCGCCGTTTCTGGCTGGGAAGACGCAGCGTCATAGAGTCGTACTGCTGCGTGAACAATGCCGTTGGCGACGTCACCATTGGCGACTACACGCGTATCGGCATCCATTGTACCGTCATTGGTCCCGTCTGCATAGGCAGCCATGTCAATCTGGCACAGGGCATTACCGTAACTGCCCTGAACCATAACTTCACAGACTGCTCGCGCCGCATCGACGAGCAAGGCATCAGCACCCAGCCTGTGGTCATTGGCGATGACGTGTGGATAGGTGCCAATGCCGTCGTTCTGCCTGGCGTCACCATCGGCAAGCATGCCGTAGTGGCTGCCGGTGCCGTTGTCACCAGGGATGTGCCCGACTACACCCTCGTAGGCGGAGTACCTGCCAAGGTCATCAAACAGCTGAAGCCTACTACCAGCTGCTAATTGTTAAAAGCTAACTGCTAAAAGCCAAAAGCTATGAAAATAGGTATCGAGGCACAACGCATCTTCCGTAAGAACAAGCACGGCATGGACTATGTCGTACTGCAGGAGATCCGTGAGTTGCAACAAATAGACAAGGTGAACGAGTACTTCGTCTTCGTCAAGCCTGGCGAGGACCCTTGCGTGAAGAGTACCGACAACGTACACATCATCGAGCTGAAATGCCCCTCCTACCCGCTCTGGGAACAATGGGCACTGCCGCGTGCCGCCAAGCACTATGGCGTAGAACTGCTCCATTGCACCAGCAACACAGCCCCCATCTGCTGCAACATTCCTTTGGTGCTGACACTTCACGACATCATCTTCCTTGAGCCACGCGACAAGCAGAACCACTCGCTCTACCAGAACATGGGATGGCTCTACCGCCGACTCGTCGTACCACGCATTCTCGACAAGTGCCGCCGCATCATTACCGTGTCGAACTTCGAGATGGAGAACATCATCGCCAAGCTGCAGATACCCCGACAGCGAATGGCTATGATATACAACGGTTACAACGACTGGTTCAAGCCTCTCGACAACTGTCCCCTGCCTGACGTCATCAGCCAAAAGCTGACAGCCCTCGACTACTTCTTCTTCCTCGGCAATACCGACCCCAAGAAGAATACCGAACGTACGCTGGTGGCCTACTCCAAATACCTGGACCGATCTGCCGTCAAGCGCAAGCTGCTCATGGCTGATCTCGACCCCGACTATCTCAACGGTATCATAGAGCGCAACCACATCGACAACATACGCCCCAACATCGTCATGCCTGGCTACATAGTCAACAGCGACCTGCCTGCCATCTATAACAACGCCTTCGCCTTCCTCTACACCTCGCTGCGCGAGAGCTTCGGCATACCCCTGCTGGAAGGTATGGCCTGCGGTGTTCCCGTCATCACCAGCAATACGTCGTCCATGCCGGAGATAGGAGGTCAGGACGCCATTCTCGTCAATCCCGAGAGTAGCGACCAAATAGCCGACATGATGCTGCGCCTGGAAAACGATGCTGCCTTCTATCAGCAGCAGAAACAAATAGGATTAGAACGTGCCAAGCTGTTCTCTTGGAGAAAAACGGCAGAACAGCTGCTGGACTTATACCAACGTATCAAACAGGTCGAGTGAGAGGTCCTGCTGGGGCTTCTTCTCTTCCTCCTCTTCCTGAGGCTGTTGCTTGTCGCTGAACTGAAGCATCAGCTGACGGGCATCCTTAGATCCCTTCGTATTCAAACGGTAATAGCCGCGACGAGACGTGCGCTCTACAAGCGACTGGTTGGACTTCGAGTTGCGCAACAGATACTGCTGAACGTAGTGTCTGATTTCCTCGTAGTCAGGCTGAGCGAAGAGCGTACAGTTCATGTTGTAGACGTGCTTCGCTATCGTCTGAACACTCATGCCGCCGGCACCTGCCACGGAAAGCATCTTTAATATCTGTTGGTCGTAAACTGTCATTTGATTTCAACAATTCGCTTTAGGCTTTCAGCGAAAAAAAGACCGGTATGCCTTAGCAGCTTACCGGCCCTTTTATGCTTCTTTTTGATTTGATTATGCAAGCGTAATCTTCTCGTCAGCAGCAGCGAGCTTACCCTCCTTGAAGAGCCAGCCCAGACCCAGCAGAGTTTCCTCCTCGCTGATCTTAGCAGCCTTAGCAATCTCCTTAACGGTTAAAGCCTTCTCTGCTGCAGCCAGAGCCTGATAAACATCACCAGCCTTGAAACCAGCGTTCTCAGCGTTTACAACAACTGCCTTTGCAGCAGCCTTCTTAGGAGCAGCAGCCTTCTTTGCGGTTGCCTTCTCAGCCTTTTCTGCCTTGGGAGCAGCGGCCTTCTTTGTAGTTTTCTTTTCTGCCATTTTCTTTAAAATTAATACCCTATTGATATAGAATTTATTATCTTTTTTATTTTGACGGTGCAAAATTAAGAACTTTTCAGAAACGTTGTTACCGCAAACAGCGGCTTTTTCCTATTTTTGTTGTTATTCTTGACGTAAATCAATAGATTACTCTGCCAAATGCACATCTAACTGCAATTCTTCCAGCTGTTTAGGGTCAAGCTCACCTGGTGCGTCAAGCATCACGTCACGTCCGCTGTTGTTCTTCGGGAAAGCAATGCAGTCGCGGATGCTGTCCAGACCTGCCATAATGCTTACGAAGCGGTCCAGACCGAAGGCCAAACCAGCATGAGGCGGTGCACCATACTTGAACGCATTAATCAGGAATCCGAACTGCGCCATGGCTCTCTCAGGGGTGAAGCCCAGAATCTGGAACATCTTCTCCTGCAGCTTGCCGTCGTGGATACGCAGCGAGCCTCCGCCTACTTCTATGCCGTTGCACACGAAGTCGTAGGCAACGGCACGAACCTTCTCAGGTGCGCTGTCCAGCAAAGGAATGTCGTCGGGGTTAGGCAACGTGAAGGGATGGTGCGTGGCCATCAGCCGCTGTTCCTCGTCACTCCACTCGAACAGAGGGAAGTCTACAATCCACAGACACTTGAACACGTTCTTGTCACGCAGTCCCAGACGGTCACCCATCTCCAGACGCAGGGTACACAGCTGCGTGCGTGTCTTGTTGGCCTTGTCGCCACTCAGAATCAGCACCAGGTCACCGTCCTTGGCACCAGTAGCCTCCTTCAGCTTGACCCAGACCTCAGGGCTGTAGAACTTATCGATAGACGACTTCACCGTGCCGTCGCTGTTGTACTTCACATAGACCAGACCTTTGGCACCCACCTGCGGACGCTTTACGAAGTCCGTCAGCTGATCCAGCTGCTTACGGGTATAGTCAGCACAGCCGGGTACCACGATGCCGCCAATATACTCAGCCTCGTTGAATACCGGGAACTCACCCGTGCCCTTTAGCACGTCCATCAGCTCCACAAACTCCATGCCGAAACGCAGGTCGGGCTTGTCGGAGCCGAAGCGGCGCATGGCCTCGTGCCATGTCATACGCTCCAGCTTAGGCAGTTCTACGCCACGCACTTCCTTGAACAGGTGGCGGGCCAGGTCCTCGAAAATCTCCAGCACATCCTCCTGGTCGGCAAACGACATCTCACAGTCTATCTGTGTGAACTCAGGCTGGCGGTCAGCACGCAGGTCCTCGTCGCGGAAACACTTCGCTATCTGGAAATAGCGGTCAAAGCCACTCACCATCAGCAGCTGCTTCAACGTCTGCGGGCTCTGGGGCAGCGCATAGAACTGACCTGGATTCATGCGTGAAGGCACCACGAAGTCGCGGGCACCCTCTGGCGTCGAACCTATCAGAATAGGCGTCTCGACCTCAATGAACTGCTTCGAGTCCAAGAAGTTACGAATCAGAATCGTCATCCTGTGGCGTAGCTCCAGGTTCTGGCGCACACAGTTACGACGCAGGTCCAGGTAGCGGTACTTCATGCGGATGTCATCGCCGCCGTCCGTGTTGTCCTCAATGGTGAATGGCGGCGTCTGACTCTCGCTCAGCACGTTCAGCTGCTCAGCAAGAATCTCAATATCACCTGTAGGCATCTTCGAGTTCTTCGACTGGCGCTCGCTCACGGTACCCTTCACCTGGATGCACCACTCACGTCCCAGCTTGTTAGCCTGCTCACACAAGGCAGCATCCTTCGACTCGTCAAACACCAGCTGCGTCAGACCGTAGCGGTCACGCAGGTCGACAAACGTCATGCCACCCATCTTTCTCGTTCTCTGTACCCATCCAGCCAGCGTCACCTGCTGTCCGGCATTGGCAAGTCTTAGCTCGCCACAAGTATTTGTTCTATACATTATTTATATATATTGTTTCTTTCGAGCTGCGAAGGTACGAATAAGTGAGCAAAATGCAAAATAAATTTTGATTTATTTTCATTT
>JAFPEE010000049.1 GCA_017389705.1 Prevotella sp. | reverse complement strand
GCTCGTTCCTGCCGACTACATGGGTGATGTGATGTCAGACCTGCAGGGTCGTCGTGCCATCATTATGGGTATGGACAGCGAGGCTGGCTATCAGAAGCTGACCGCCAAGATTCCTCTCAAGGAGCTGGCCAGCTACTCTATCGCCCTCAGTTCACTGACGGGTGGCCGTGCTTCGTTCACCACCAAGTTCGCCTCTTACGAGCTTGTGCCGAACGACATCCAGCAGACCCTCATCAAGGAACACGAAGCCGAGATGAAGGACGAAGACTAATCCCTATAGGAAGCCCGCCTGTTTTGCAGGCGGGCTTCCTTGGCGAAACATAAAAGCCTGCCGTATTCTGGCAGGCTTTTTTAATTGATTAGTCTTGGTTCCTTAGAATTTCACTAAGATTCTGAATACCTTCCCGGGGTTGGCATCCCACTGCTTCATGGCCTCTTCGGCATTCTCTGGGGTGACGATACCTGAGGTCAGCACATCGTAGGGCGGATTGTATTTCTTCAGATATCGAATCACACCGTCGAAGTCCTCAGGCTGGGCGTTGCGCGAACCGCGGATGTCGAGCTCCTTCTGTACGAAGAGCTTGGTGGTGAACTGTACGTCCTGCTTGGCATAGCCAATGCAGACAACACGGCCCGTGAAGGCTACCTCGTTGACTGCCATCTGGTAGGTGACGGGAGCACCGACGGCCTCGATGACAACGTCAGGGCCTGCACCTTGGGTGATTTCCTGCAGTCGCTCATGCACATTCTCCTTGGCGGAGTTGATGGTGTATTCAGCACCCAGCCCACGTACGATGGCCAACTTCTCGTCATCCATATCGCAGGCAATGACTTTGGCACCGCGCATGATGGCACGTACCACGGCACCTACACCTACCATGCCACAGCCAATGACCATGACAGTATCGGTATCGACTACCTGTGCACGACTCACAGCATGGAAACCTACGCTCATGGGCTCAATCAGGGCTGCATGTTCGACGGTGATATTGCCAATGGGTATCACCTTCTGCCAGGGAATGGCAATATATTCACGCATAGCACCATTGCGCTGAACGCCCAGCGTCTCGTTGTGTTGACAGGCATTGTAGCGGCGGTTCTTACAAGAAGGACAATGACCGCAGTTGGTATAGGGATTCACGGTGACTGCCATGCCGGCCTTCAAGTGTGCAGGCACATTGGCCCCCACCTCGGCAATCTCGGCACCAATCTCGTGACCAGGAATGACGGGCATCTTCACCATCGGGTTCAAGCCGCGATAGGTGTTCAGGTCGCTTCCGCAGAAGCCAACATAATGAATCTTTAATAGCACCTCGTCGGCACCACATTGAGGTTTCTCCATCTCTACCACCTTCATCACTGAAGGCTCTGTAATTTGTATTGCTTTCATCTTTATTGTTTATTTATTCACTCATATTCTTTATATACGGTAAATCGATGAGTTCACCAAAGCCGAAGAAGCGCTTGGCATTCTCTGACAGAAACAGGGCTTTCTCCTGTTCCGTCATTTCCTTTGACTTCGTCACGAAGTCGTATGACATCTTATAGGTGATGGCGGTGATGGTGCGCGGATAGTCCGAACCCCACATCAGCTTCTGCCAGCCTACCTCGTCTGCAGCCTCCTTGATGGCGCGGATAGCTGATGGGAAGGGGTAGAACTCGTCGTTGAACAACCACGTAATGCCACCACTCTCGACGTATACATTTTCGTGGCGGGCCAGCCTGATTTGTGACATCCAGTTTGGTCGCGTCACCATGCCGAAGTGCCCGATAGCTACCTTTAGGCAAGGGCACTCCTGAATGATTTCTTCCATCTGTCCGACCTGTGCATCACCGTCCATCAGTTCGATACCGAGAATTGCACCCTTGTCTTCCAAGAGGTGCATCATTTGCATCATCTCGTCGTTCAGAAACTGCAGAGGCAGACGGGCTGCCGGAATCTTGATGCCCTTGAAACCATGTGCTATCAGCTGTTCTGCTTCCTCCTTGATACCTTTCTCCAAACCCTGCAGACCCTTGGGCATGCCAAAGCAGAAGAAACGGTCGGGATAGCGTTGTTGTACTTGTTGAAGATATGCATTCTGCACACCATCGATGAATTCCTGGGTGATGACTGCTGCACTGACCTGGGCATAGTCCATGTTCGAGAGGAAACGCTCAGCAGTGTTCTGACCGTCCGTCATATATGGTGGCAGCATCTGGCGCTCCTCACCGAAGAATATGCTCCGGCTGCGGTTAGGCTCCATAGGGTGAATGGGGGAACCATTCACAACAGTGTCCACGTTTAGCCACAAGTGGGCGTGTGCGTCGATTACGTATTGGCCCATGATACACGCTGTTGGTCACCAATAATGTCGCGTACTTCCTTCACCAGTTGTTCGTCCATTGGCTCCTCAATATAGGCGATATTCGTCTTGATGGCTTCAGGACGTGTTGTGCTGAATACCGTCGAAGCGATACGCGGATTGGAGCAAGCGAACTGCATGGCCAGCTTCTCGATGGGGTAGCCCTTTGCCTTGCAGTGTTCGGTGGCCTGGCGACAGACCTCCACCAACGGCTTGGGCGCAGGATGCCAGTCGGGTACGCCACGCTCCGTCAGCAGTCCCATGGAGAAGGGCGATGCACTCAGCACTCCTACGCCATGCTCGTCGAAGAAATCCATGAAGTCTACCAGCTTGTCGTCGCACAAGCAATAGTGGCAGAAGTTCATCACACTCTCGACGGTGCCGTCTTCTACATGCTCAATGACCCAGCGCAGGTTTTCCAGCTGCAGGTCGGTGATGCCTACATGGCGCACCACGCCTTCCTTCTTTAGCTCGTGCAGGGCGGGAAGGGTCTCGTCGACGACCTTCTGCAGCCCGCCCTCCATGCGTCCCTGAAACTCGATGTCGTGAACATTGATGATGTCAATATAGTCAATGTGCAGACGCTCAAGACTTTCATAGACGCTCTCCTTGGCACGCTTGGCCGAGTAGTCCCACGTATTGACGCCATCCTTGCCATAGCGACCAACCTTGGTTGACAGGTAGAACTTGTCCCGGGGAATGTCCTTCAACGCCTTGCCCAATACAATCTCTGCCTTATAGTGACCATAATAGGGCGATACGTCAATGATATTGATGCCGGCATCAACAGCAGCAAATACAGCGTCGATGCCTCGGTTCTCGTTGAATGAATGGAATACACCACCCAAAGAAGAGGCGCCGAAGCCCAGCTCCGACACCTTCATTCCTGTCTTTCCTAATTGACGATAGTTCATTTTCTGAACAATTGTTAGTCTTTTACCATGGCATCATGTCGCGCTCGTCAGGACGGTGAGCCTTGTTGTCCTCATCCTTGATGTACACCTGCAGGTCCTGGAAGTAACCCGTTTCTTCCTGCAGTGCTTTCAGCTCAGCCTTGGTGTCTTCAAAACCTCTGAACTCTTTAGCTGATGCGAGGTGGTTGGTGAACTCGAGTTTTTTGTTCTCTCTGTCTAATACGGAGATGTACTCATCCTTGGTGCGGTCTCCAATTACAAATGTCTTCATATTCTTTAGTTTTAAATAGTTTCTTGATGCAAAGGTACGAATTATTTGTGAAAAGTGAACGAAGAATTATGAAATATTAAACGTAATCGTTCTCACACCTGAAGGTATGAGAGTGGCGTTGCAATTTATTTTATCAAGTCAGTGGCTTCTTCTGTCAGGAAAGGCTTGATCTTCTCGTAGGGGATGTCGAAGCTGATGATACCTGCTGCATAAGGAGCAATCTCGTACTGCTGATAGGTGAAGCAGAGGCCTTCCTTAGTGAACAGGGGCGGATTGGTGGGCAGGGGAATCTTGTTGATGTCGTCTACACCGATAAGCATGTCCTTCAGCTGTTCATCCGTAGTGACGTCTGTGTCAAACTGTTGGAAGTAGCTGCGCACGCCTTCCTTGATGATTGCTGCTAACTGTTCGGAATTGGGATTGCTGAACAGCGTCTGGTCTTTCATCTCGAAAGTATCCTTCTCACGGTTGTACTCCGTCTGGTAGCCAATGCGCCTGCCGTCTTTTTTGCTGAACGTGATGCCCGTTGCGGTGGCATAGCCGTGGGCGCCACCCAGGAATCCTTCCGATTTACTCAGATAGGTGATGTAACGCTCTGTCTCCTCCATCTTGAAGACATGCAGGAAGTACGAGTAGGTCATGTCCATAGGCATACCGTTCTCCTTCGACTCCTTCCACATGCCTGCCAGGTCGTCGTACTGCCTCTTCACCGTTGCCTCGACAGCGGTCTTGCCGTCGTCGAAGACCTTTACCTCTGGCTTGCTCTCCTGGTTGATGCTGGAGGACAGCTCCTCGCAGATGTACTGGCGGATACCGCTCACTAACTGCTGGTTGCTGCCTGTGGGCCAGTCGATGCTGACCTTGACGCTGACCATGGAGTCTTCGCGCTCCAGTCCTATGCTGTCAGTGGTAAGCTCAGCGCTTGCGGAGAGCGCCTGATCCTCTGACGCTACCGTGCCTTCAGCATTCTGCTGAGAAGCACGATGGCCGCATGCTGTTAATGCTGCGGCCACCATGATAGAATATAGTAGGTATTTCATTATTCGCCCTTGATAGCTTCATTTTATGCACCTTATCAAGGGAACTATTCGCCCTTGATAGCTGCTACACCAGGGAGCACCTTACCCTCGATGGCCTCGAGCAGGGCACCGCCGCCAGTGGAGATGTAGCTAACCTGATCAGCCAGACCGAACTTGTTGACACAAGCTACAGAGTCACCACCACCGATCAGCGAGAAAGCGCCCTCGGCAGTAGCCTTGGCAATAGCCTCACCGATAGCGCGGCTACCAGCAGTGAAGTCGTCGCACTCGAAGACGCCAGCAGGACCGTTCCACAGGATGGTCTTGGCACCCTTGATGGCCTCGGCGAATGCCTTCTGGCTCTCAGGACCGGCGTCCACACCCTCGAAACCGGCGGGAACCTTGTTGCTGGGGCAGTTGATAATCTCAGCACCCTCCTTGACGGTCATGGTGCCGAAGTCGAGTCCGTTCGTTGCTGTGCAGTCGGAGCCTAATACCAGCTCTACGCCGTTCTTCTTGGCCAGAGCCTCGACACCCAGGGCAACGTCCAGCTTGTCCATCTCGACGATGGAGTTGCCAATCTCGCCGTCGTGAGCCTTGGCGAAGGTGTAGGTCATGCCACCGCAGAGGATGAGCTTGTCCACCTTGCCGAGCAGGTTCTCGATGATGCCAATCTTAGAAGATACCTTCGAACCACCCATGATGGCCACGAAGGGGCGCTTGATGTTCGACAGCACGTTGTCGACAGCCTGTACCTCCTTCTCCATCAGCAGACCGAGCATCTTGTTGTCGGCGTCGAAGTAGTCGGCGATGACAGCCGTAGAGGCGTGCTTGCGGTGAGCGGTACCGAAGGCATCCATCACGTAGCAGTCGGCGTAAGAAGCTAATGTCTTGGCGAACTCCTTCTGAGAAGCCTTCATGGCCTTCTTGGCCTCATCGTATTCGGGGGTACCCTTCTCAACGCCTACGGGCTTGCCCTCTTCCTCGGGATAGAAGCGCAGGTTCTCCAACAGCAGGGCCTCGCCCATCTTCAGGGCCTTGGCAGCGTCCTGAGCCTTGGCGCAGTCGGGAGCGAAAGCCACGGGAACGCCCAGTGCCTTCTCGACAGCCTCGCGAATCTGACCTAATGACTTCTTCATGTCCACCTTTCCTTTGGGCTTGCCCATGTGCGACATGATGATCGTGGCACCGCCGTCGGCCAGAATCTTCTTCAGCGTGGGCAGCGCACCGCGGATGCGGGTGTCGTCGGTTATCTTACCATTCTCGTCTAAGGGTACGTTGAAGTCTACACGTACGATTGCCTTCTTACCGGCAAAGTTCATTTCGTTGATAGTCATAATGCTTTTGTTGTTATTTGATAAAAGAAATGTTCGTTCAAAGCTTGTGCAAAGATACGAAAAAACATCGAACGTTGAACACGTAACATGGAACATTTAGCGTTTTTTTGCTAAGTATATTTAATAATGTAAGGCTGAGTTTGCAAAAGTCGCAGAAAACTTGTATCTTTGCACGCCAAAAATAAAAAGGAGAACATTCGATATGACTATTAAGAACATTCCCGTCCTACTGCTTACGGGTTACTTAGGCAGTGGTAAGACAACACTGTTGAATCGTATCCTGCAGAATCAGAAGGGTATCAAATTTGCTGTCATCGTCAACGACATCGGCGAGGTGAACATCGACGCCGACCTCATCGAGAAGGGTGGTGTCGTAGGCCAGCAGGACGACTCGCTCGTGGCCCTGCAGAACGGTTGCATCTGCTGTACGCTGAAGATGGACCTCGTCAAGCAGCTGCAGGACATCCTCGCCATGCACCGCTTCGACTATATCGTCATCGAGGCCAGCGGCATCTGCGAGCCGGGCCCCATTGCACAGACCATCGTCGGCATCCCCTCGTTAGGACCGGAGTATGTCAAGGACGGCTACCTGATGCTCGACAGCATCGTCACCGTCGTCGACGCCCTGCGTATGCGCGACGAGTTCAAGGGCGGCAACGACCTGCTGCGCAAGGACATCGACGAGGAGGACATCGAGAACCTGGTCATCCAGCAGATAGAGTTCTGCAACACCATCCTGCTGAACAAGGCCTCCGAGGTGTCCGGGGAGGAGCTGGCCGAGGTGCGCCGCATTATCCGTGCCATCCAGCCCAAGGCCGACATCATAGAGTGCGACTATTGCGACGTCCCGATGGAGAAGCTGGTCAACACCGAGAAGTTCAACTTCGAGGAGGTGGCCACCTCTGCCGCCTGGATTCAGGAGCTGGAGGGGGACCACGACGACGACGATGACGACGACCACCATCACCATCATCACGACGATGACGACGACCACCATCACCACCACCATGACCATGAGCATCACCACCACCACGACGAGGGCGAGGCCGAGGAATATGGCATCGGCACCTTCGTCTACTACGCCCGCCGACCGCTGAACCTCAGCCTCTTCGACGAGTTCGTGGCCCGCAAGTGGCCCAAGAGCGTCATCCGTGCCAAGGGCGTCTGCTACTTCAAGGGCGAGGAGGACGTCTGCTACGTCTTCGAGCAGGCAGGCCGCCAGGTGTCGCTGCGCAATGCCGGCCAGTGGTATGCCACCATGCCCAAGGACGAGCTGGCCAACATGATGGCGATGAATCCGCAGCTGCGTAAGGATTGGGACCCAGAGTATGGCGACCGTATGCAGAAGCTCGTCTTCATCGGACAGCACCTCGACAAGGAGCAGATAGCCCGCGACCTTGATTTCTGCCTTGTGTAGCCATGCTCCTTGCGAGACTTGAATAAACTATTATTCACCGCCGTGGTTTTATCAATCCTCGACGTGGTTTTATCAATCCTCGCCGTGGATTTATCAATCCTCGACGATGATTTAACTTTCCTCCGCACCAAAAGACCCTTCATAACGGCGCAAAAGACCCTTCACAAAGGCGCAAAAGACGCTTCACAACGGCACAAAGGACCCTTCACAACGGTCCTGACGGTCGCTTTCAAAAGGAATTCACTCCCGCCGCCAGCGTTATTCGGAAAAATTATCGTACCTTTGTAGGCGTATTTTTCGCTTTTTTCGGCGTATTGGATAAAATTGTGTCAGCGAGTTTCAGCGAAAACGGCTAAATTTGCACGATGTTTTGAAACTGAATTATGATGAAACGACTATACCTTATTATATTATGTACGCTGTTGCTGGCCGGGGTGGGACATGCCGGCAACAGGGAGACCATCTACAAGGGGCCGAAACATATTGATGACTGGTACACCGTAGAGCTGTCCAGCATCAAGTTCCATCACCTGAACCTGGGCGACACCATCTATGTCTATGCACACGGCATCACCCCGCAGTCGAAGGGCGCGTTCCAGGACCATGAGTGGCATGCGCTGGACGACGACGTGCTGAACGGCGGCATCATTACGGGCGATTTCGAGATGATAGTCAACACGCAGGAGAAGTTGGACAAAATCAAGAAACACGGTTTGAAGGTGAGGGGCTATGAATACGTGCTGGACCGCGTGGTCATCAAGCACGTCAACGACACGGTGCAGACCGTCATCACCATAGCCTCGTGCATTGTGTTCCTCGTCATCCTCGTGGCTTTTGCCGTACTCATTTACAAGAACCGCCAGCTCCGCAAGGCCTACCGCTATATCTACCGTGCCAACCTTGAGGCCATCGCCGCCGGCGACAAGGAGCGCCGCATGCGCACCCGCTACGAGGGACAGCTGCAGGCCTTCCGCGAAATCATGCAGGTGTCCAACAAGAAATACCAGAACTCGACGCTCGACGACGACGAGAAGGAGCTGCTGACCAAGCGCATCCTGAAGCTCTTAGAGGAGTCGGACGAAATCTACGCCTCCGACTTCAACCTGAACAAGCTGGCCGAACTGGCAGGTTCCAACTACAAGAACGTGTCGCAAACCATCAACGAGCAGTTTGGCAAGAACTTCAACCAGCTGCTCAACGAGTACCGCATCAAGGAAGCCTGCCGCCGCCTCAGCGACATTGAGCACTACGGATACCATACGATAGAGGCCATCGGACAGGATGTCGGCTTCGGCTCCCGCTCCACTTTCGTCACCACCTTCAAGAAGATAACGGGACTGACACCTTCCGAATTCCAGCAGCAAGCCCGGGGATAATTGCCTCTTGCCCCTGTTTGAAATCATGATTCCAAACAAGCGGAATTATGATTTACGACACATATTGGACGCGCAAGACGTGTCCAATATGTGTTTTTCTGTAACTTTGCCGATGACATATGAAAAGACCGATGACGACTACTACCGAAACCGAAAGGATGGCTGCTATCGAGGACTACGTGTCCCAACACTATCTGCAGGAGCTGCGGATGGACGACATTGCGGCTCAAGTCGGGCTGACCACGACGTCGCTCAGCCGGTTTTTCAGGCATGTTACAGGGAAGCG
>JAFPEE010000048.1 GCA_017389705.1 Prevotella sp. | reverse complement strand
CCATCGCAGAGGCATGGTGGCCGCCGCACGGGAGTCAGACAAGGTGAATCCTGAGAGGCGTTCCGGAGCGGCACAGTTCTATATCGTGTGGGGCAAGATCTACGACGACAAGCGGCTGGCGTTTGTCCAGCAGAAACTGGACTCTGCCACCAACGGAGCGGTGAAGATAACGGCAGAGATGGCAGAGGCCTACAAGACGGTTGGCGGCACACCCCATCTTGACGGGCAATACACCGTGTTTGGCGAGGTCACCGCCGGACTGGACGTCGTAGACCGCATCCAGCAGATGGCTACCGACAAGAACGACCGTCCCACGAAGGATGTCCGCATACTGCGCGTCAGCATCATCAGCGACCCCTTCGCACCCAAGCCGAAGCCCGCCCCCAAGAAGAAGACTGCGAGAACAGTCCGTAAGAGATAAAACTAACCAAACTTATAACAACACACAGGATGGACAGCGAGCTGTAATTCCCCAAAACCGATTGTCGTCAACTGAGCCCAGTCACTACGAAGCGGGCGCCGCCAGTGAAGGTCAGGTCGGGCGCCACCTGATAGCCCATGGACTCTGCCAGCCTGCGGGCCAGCGGAAGGCCGATGCCCAGGCTGTGCTCATCGGGGGAGACGTGGAAGAAGGGGGTGAAGATGCGCTCGGCGTCGGCAGCAGGGATGGCAGGGCCGTCGTCGCTCACCGATATGGCATAGGTGCCATCGCCGCAGTCGTGGCAACTCATCAGCACGTTGCCGCCAGTAGCGTACTTGCAGGCATTGTCGAGCAGGCAGTTCATCAACTCCTGTATCAGCGGCGAGGCATTGATCATCACATCGTCGGCCACCTCGGTCGAAAACTCGGTCACCACCTTGCGGTTCTCGTCAATAGCCGACGGCTGCATGTCATAACTGGTGAGGATGGACAGCGCCGCCTCGTTGAGGTTGACATGGTCGGGCTTAGGTATGGGCATGTGGTCGCCATAGAGGCTGAACAGGAGGAGTTGGTTGGTAGAGGTGGCCACGTGGTAGGCATCGCGGCATATGGCCGAGCGCAACTGCATGTATTCCTCGTGCGGTATCTGCCCCTGCCCGTCGATGATGACCTCCGAGGTGTTGATCAGCGTGAGCAGAGGCGAGCGGAGGGCGGTCATGCAGACACGCTTCTCCTCTTCGGTGATGCCCGTCGTGCCCTGAGCATAGGAGTCGAGCATGGGGTCTAGCATCGCCTCTATGCTCCGTGCGGCCTTCAGGATGTCGTTGTATCGCTTGGGGCGCTCCTCGGGCTTCAGCAGGAAGTGCGGGTTGTTGAAGATGCGGGCATAGCCGCGCAGCACGTTGATGGGCGACTTGAGTTTCTCCTGCAGGGTGCCCACAAAGGCTCTACGGATGGCCTGGCCGGCCTCCGTGCTGCGGCGGGCCTCCTGCAACTGCAGGAACTGCTCCTTGAGCCGGCGGTTCTTCTGGTGGCGGAAGATGAGCATGCCCACGAGCAGGCCGATGATGGCCAGCGACATCAGCCCGACGATCACCAGTTCGGTGCGACGCATCTCGGCCTTCTCCTGCTCCGCCTGAAGCAGGTCGATGTCGTGCTCCATATCCTCCATGTGAAGTTCCAGGGCCTCACGCTCGCCCAGCAGCACGAGGCTGTCCTTCTGTTCCGAGGCACGGAAGGCCTGCTGCCAGGCACCCATCTGCTCGTAGACATTCATGCGCAGTTCGGTGGCCGTGAGGGGCACATCGATGGAATCGCACCACGCGAGGGCCCGCTGGTAGTCTTTCTGCATGAGGCAGCGGCACACCATCACCTGCTGGAGATTGGCAGCGTTGAACTGCTCTGGCTGATAGCGCCGGATGCTGTCGTATCGGGCGAAATAACGGTCAAAGGCCTTGCCGTCGCCCTGTTTGTTGGCAATGATGCAGCGGTATCCCAGCACGCCGCTCTCGTACATCGGGTTGTCGAGCATCTGCTGCGGCAGGCTGTCAAGACAGGCCATCGCCTCGGCAGGGTGCTTGAAACTGAGCGTCTGCGCCAGCGAGAGATACACATTGAAGGCTGCCACAGGGTCCTTCTCCAGATTGATGCCATGCAACGCCCGCCTGAAGTGCTTCTCGGCCACCTCCGGCTGGTTGCGGCCGTTATACAAGAAGCCCATCCCCATGTTGACGATATAGAGATACTGCTCCTGATGGCGCTCCTTGATGGCGTCGGCGATGTAGTTGATCTCGGCAAAAGCACGATGGAATCGCTTGTGATTCACATCATAGATCACGCGGTTCATCCACGTACGGTAGTATGTGCCCCAGTTCTGGTTCTGCTTCAGATAGTTCATAAACGACTCGTGCGCCTCGTAGAAATCCGAGTCGCTGCCGTTCATCTGCGCCTCATAGAGCCGCTGCATCATGGTCTGCTCTTTCTCCGAAGGCTGCTGGGGTTGCTTCTCATGGCCTGCAGATGTCTGCTGGGCGATGAGGGTCGTGCTCATCGCCAGCAGAACTACTGTGAAAACAATCTTTTGCAAATCTAATACCCTTATGCTCATGTCTAGTCATTAATCATCAACTATGGTCGCATCGGATGCGAAAAGTGATGCAAAATTACAAAAAACCTTTGATTTTTGCAATAGAAAAGAAGGCATGAAGGCACATTTTTGAGAATTCTATCGAAATTTTTGAGAATTCTATTGAAACTTGGTGAATTTCACACACCAGTCCCCCCCGCCAGAGGCTTCCTGGTTCCTACTCGGCAGCATCGCGCATCCAGGCAGTGGCAGTCTGCCCCATCTGCTGCTTGAAGGCCTTTCCGAAAGTGGCGTAATTTCTGAAACCACTCTCCTCCGCCAACTGCTGGACAGTAAAGGTGCGCTTGGCAGCGACTGCTTCACGGTAGAGACGGATGAAGTGCTGGATGCGCAAGCCGTTGATGTAGGCATTATAAGTCGTATTCTGCCGCTTGAAGTACAGGCTGAGGTAACTGCGATTGGTGCCGATAGCCTTGCAGAGGTCGCCGATTTTAATATCATGCCGCAAATAGAGTTGTGTAGCCTCAACACGTCCCTCCAACAGGAGGTCGATGTCGGGAGGAAGGGTGGTCGGCGTCTCTAACGCTGGCATAGCCGTGTCTTCTTCCGAATCCAGCATCCCGGCGGCTGTGTCAGATGTGTCGTCCAGCGTCTGCAGCGTCTCCACGCGCCACAGCAGCAGAATGACAAACATATAATCGAACGCTTGTACGGCATACTGAGCAACCATCCCAGTAGTGCCACTCAGGTAAAAAACATTAAACAGCAGGCCTACGACGAGCGCCATGATGCTATATCTGATCTCCTTGTGCTCCAGGTCGGCATAGTTGTCGCACAGCCAAAGTCTGTACTGCCGCAGGGCTAACACCATATATATAATAAAGCCAACGCCCAGAAACAGGAAATAGTACTGTATCAATGGCACGATGGTATTGCTGCGCTGTGGTATGCACACCGCAAAAAAGGCCACCACGGGCACCTGGATCGCAGCAATGGGCCAGAGCGGCCGCCGGCGGTCTTGCAGCATAACGACCATGACGGCCATCAAAGTCGGCACCACCATCAGGCAGTCAAGACTGGCTGCCACCATAAAGTTCAACCAGAGGTCGCCAATTAAGGCGTAATGGATAATCAGCCACCACCACAGATGGCTCAGGAACATCACGGCAAAGAAGGCTGCCGTCCAGCGGCGCAGACGCAGCGGAGGGGTGATTCCCGGCACGATCGCGTTGCTGCGGCGAAACAGCAGATAGATGCATGCAACGAGCGCCAATACGGCCGCACCGCCGTAGAACATCATGTAGGATGAGTCAATATATACTAACTGTTCCTCGTACATAACGAATGGTTACATTTGTCACCTATATCATCAAATCTACTGCAAAATTACGCAACTATTTTCATAACACCAAACTAAAATATGAAAAAAACTGAAATATCAGTGATTTCCCATACTCATCTCAGATATTTTTCTCATCTTTGCAGTATCAATAATAATTAATAAGGTATGAAGAAATTTGGATTGTTGCCTCGCATCGTGATTGCCATCGTCTTGGGGGTCGTGCTTGGTAACGTGCTGCCAGAGGCATTGGTGCGCGTGTTCGTGACGTTCAACTATGTGTTCAGTCAGTTCCTGGGTTTCCTCATCCCGCTCATCATCATCGGCCTGGTCACCCCAGCCATCGCCGACATCGGAAAGGCGGCTGGCCGCCTGTTGCTGCTGACGGTAGGACTGGCTTATGCCGACACCATCCTGGCCGGCTTGTTGGCCTTCGCCACCGGCTCGGCACTCTTTCCCATGCTGACAGATACGGAGACCTCGATGGCGGTAGAAAAAGCAGAGGCGCTGCAACCCTACTTCCAACTGAATATCCCTGCCATTCTCGATGTGATGGCGGCATTGGTAAGTTCTTTCGTGGTGGGCATCGGCATCGCCTATACCGACTCTCCGACGCTGAAAAAGGGCTTCACGGAGTTCCGTACCATCATCGAGAAGACCATCCAGGTGGCCATCATCCCACTGCTGCCTATCTATATCTTCGGCATCTTCCTCAGCATGACCTTTACGGGCGAGGCCTATCATATCATCGTGGTGTTCGCCAAGATCATCTGTATCATCTTTGTGCTCCATGTCGTCATCCTCGCCTATGAATTCCTGATTGCCGGCGGACTGTCAAGAAAGAATCCGCTGCGCCTGCTGGTGAATATGCTGCCTGCCTATTTCACCGCCCTGGGCACCTCGTCGAGCGCCGCTACCATACCCGTAACGCTGCGACAGACAAAGAAAAACGGAGTGAGCGATGAAATCGCCAGTTTCTGCGTGCCGCTCTGCGCCACCATCCACCTGTCAGGCTCGATGATGAAGATTACCTGCTGCGCCCTCACCGTCTGCCTGATCAGCGGT
>JAFPEE010000047.1 GCA_017389705.1 Prevotella sp. | reverse complement strand
TTTAAGAAATTATGAGGATTGCAAAGCTTACTCCCCACCGAATTTATATATAGAAAGCGAAAAAGTTCCCAAAATATTTGGAACTTTCAGAAATAGTTTGTATCTTTGCAACGTCAAAATGAAAGTTTTGACTATCCGGGTGATATTCCCGCGAGGGGCAAGCCTTTATCGACACTACCCATTTAAGAGTTGCTTCGGCAACTCTTTTTCATTTTACATAGCGTCTCATGAATATCCGATAGTAATCTGGACTTAGCGTAAGGTCTCGAGAAACAGATATCGATTTCTTACCCTTAAATATGAGGACTTCCAACGCCTCATCGTTGCGCTCAAAGTACTTTTTGATGCTACGGGCCAGCAGACTGGGATTGTAATCCGCCGTCATATTCAGCAGTGCACGATTAGCCTGCCCGATTGAACTAAGCAACTGACTCTCAACAATTGTCTTGCCTGAAATGGTCTTCAAGTCAAAGAGCTTGTAGATATTCCTCCGCACAAAGATGAAGTCTGCAGTCCTCGTTCCACGGGGATTAGGAAGTATATAGACTTGATAACCATGTTCAACAGCCTTTCTGGCAGCATTCAATAGGTTTGGATAATCAGCATCTTTTTCTCCTCCGACACTGAAGATACAAGGATCATCCTCCTGCGGATGGAATTCCTTGCGGGCAGCAATTTCCATGAGTTTACTTACATACGCAGCCCCTTTCAGCGTATGAAGAAGTGACAGTTCTGATGCTATGTCGTTTGTCATATCCTAGACTTAATAGTATAACTGCCTGCAAAGATAAGCATTTCCCATGATACCACCAAACATTTCATCAAAAAAGTGCAGACAACCGCAGCCATCCGCACTTGGTACGTATCAAAAGAACCGTCCCTCTGTAACTGAAAACTTGACAACTAACCTACTTGGCGCCTAGGATGATGTTGACGATCTGAAGGATCTCGGTCTCGTCGATGGTATTATCACCGTTCATGTCGGCGGCGGCCATGATAAACTTGACTGAGGGCTTACCCAACTTGAAGTTCACCGTCTCGACGATGTCTGCAGCATCCACCTTACCGTCGCCGTTGGCATCGCCACGCATGTAGATCTGTACCTGATTGGTGACGTTCGTAGGAGCCTTGCGGTAGGCCGTCTCCGCACCGCTGACGGTGATGGTGGCGGTACCGATGCCGACGATGGTGATGGCACCAGTCTCGGCATTGACCTTCAGCACGCTCTCGTCGCTCGACTGCCATGTCAGCTTTCCGTCGTAGCCGTCGGAACGGGTGACGGTGAGAGGTGCCATCGTTCCTGTCACCTCGCAGGTCAGCGTGGCCGTAGAGGCGAGCTTGATCCAGGAGTCGGGCTTGTCCACCGACCTCACGTTCAGCGACACGGGCAGGTTGTTGTCCTTTGAGTTCCCGTCTATCCATGGGTAGGGCCACTTGGTGTCGTACTCGTAGGTATTCTCGGCTCCGACGAGACTCTCGGCTGTGGCACCATCATTGGAGAACACGAAATACTTCACGCCGTCATAGGTGGCCCATTTGGCCGTCACGCTCTTGCCGTTGGCCACGAGGTTCTTCACCCGGCTCACGTCGAAGCGCTCATGCACCTTCAGGCCTACCTCCGTCGGCGACAGCTTCCAAGCCACGACGCCAGGGTGCTGGTTGTCGAGTTTCAGCGTGCTCTCATCCGTATCCGTCTTCTTCACATCTGTCAGGTCAAGCCACATCAGTTTGTTGTTTTCTGCCCAGACGCCGTTCATGTTCGGGCATTTGTCGATAATGAGCGTTTGGAGTTTGTTGTTGTGACAGTCCAGTCCGTAAATGGCGGGCAGGTTGTTCAGCGTCAGCGTGCCGAGCACGTTGTTGAGGGCCTCGATGGAGCCGAGTTGCACCAGGTCATCGACAAGCATACTGGTGATATCGCTATCATCCACAAGGATGGAGAGCACTTCGGGCAGGCTCTTGAAAGTGAGCGACTTGATGGTGCTTCTATCGATGTGTATGTTCGTCAGCAGCGGGCAGTTAGCCATGTTGAGCGAATTGAGTTGATAGGATTCATGTATGCCATCAACACCGATTTCCTGTATCGACTTGTGGTCGCTGAAGTCCAAATCAGCGATACCCGTCGTGCCCGTAAACGCGACTGACCGGAGGTTAGCAAACTGCTTCGGGTCGAAGGTTTTGATGAGCGGGGCGTTATTCAGAACGAGATACTTGAGGCCGCTTGGCAGTTTCAGCGTCGAGAGGTTGACGGGATTCTCGCCTGCCAAGAAAGTTTCCAGATTGGTACACTTCGTAGCATCGACCGTTGTCAATTCGCCGACCTGGTCTTGGATATCCAGCGTGTTCAGGTTCGGCAGGGCGTAGTCGAATGTCCTAAGGCAGGGCTCATCTGGGTAATTGACAAGATACAGTTCTGTTATGGAAGTCAGCAGTTCGATGCCTTTCAGGTTGCTGACTCTGTCGAAGGTGTGATGTCCGCCGTTGGCTTCCATCTCCTCGTCACTGATGATGTCGTCCTCCTCGATGTTGTCAAAGGCTTCTTTCACCTGCGCACGGAAATTGTCGTCAGGGAAGTTCGTGGAGTTGATTTCCACTTGCGCCCGTACACTGATTACGGCGAGCGCAATGGCCACAAAGGATAAAAGCAGTTTCTTCATACCTTATAATATTTATGTGATACGTTTCGGCTGCAAAGTTAGGAAAAATGTTCGAAACGGCCAAATATTTGAGGTATTATTTCGACTGCAGAGGTACAGCGATTCACTGGGCGACGATTTCATACACAATGTTTCTGGCACCCAGTATCACAACAGGGACAGTCCTAGGGTGTTAAGTTAACTCTCGCGTTTTTATATTAATTTCCAATGATATTATTTAACTAAATATATTTACATTCT
>JAFPEE010000046.1 GCA_017389705.1 Prevotella sp. | reverse complement strand
TCGATATTGTTGGCGGTAGCGTAAACAATTGAACCATTTCAGATTCTCTTAATAACAAAGGAAATCGCATTGTTCCCATTACGGGTACAATGCGATTCTTTTTTGTTGTAGTATGTGTAGAAGCACCCAGCTGTCTTTTTCGATGTCCGGGTGCTCTGGCTCTTAGTAGCTGCGGGCTATGATGACACGGCACTTGGCAGGCTTGCCGCTTACCATGTCCGTACCGGGCGTCTGCTCTACGCCGAAGGGTACGCAACGGATAGTAGCCTGTGTCTCCTCCTTGATTTGTGCCTCCGTCTCGGCTGTGCCGTCCCAATGGCAGAGGAAGAAGCCACCGTCCTTCACCTTTTCCTTGAACTCCTCGTAGTTCTCACACTCGTAGATGTGGGCGTCGCGGTACTTGCGGGCCTTCTCGAAAATGTTCTTCTGGATGTCCTCCAGCAGTTGTTCCACATACTGGGCAATGCCCTCCAGCTGGCGAGTCTCCTTCTCCAGCGTGTCGCGGCGCATCACCTCAATGGTTCCGTTCTCCAGGTCGCGGGCTCCCAGCACCAGGCGCACGGGAACACCCTTCAGCTCGTAGTCGGCAAACTTAAATCCGGGACGCTTGTTGTCCGCATTGTCGTACTTCACGCTGATGCCCTTGGCTCGCAGCTCGTCGATGATGGGCTGTACAGCGCTGTCCACCTGAGCCTGCTGCTCGGGTTTGTTGGCAATGGGGATGATGACTACCTGGATGGGTGCTACACGTGGAGGCAGCACCAGTCCATTGTCGTCGCTATGTGTCATGATGAGTGCTCCGATGAGTCGGGTAGAGACACCCCATGAGGCAGCCCAAACATACTCAGGCTTGTTCTCCTTGTTCAGGTATGTCACGTCAAAGGCCTTGGCGAAGTTCTGTCCCAAGAAGTGGCTTGTGCCGCTCTGCAGCGCCTTGCCGTCCTGCATCATAGCCTCGATGGTGTAGGTGTCCAGTGCGCCGGCAAAGCGCTCTGTCTCCGACTTCACACCCTGAATGACGGGGATGGACAGCCATTCCTCGGCAAACTTGGCATACACCTTTACCATCTTTTGTGCGTCCTGCTCGGCCTCCTCACGGGTGGCGTGAGCCGTATGGCCCTCCTGCCACAGGAATTCCGAGGTACGCAGGAAAGGGCGTGTACGCATTTCCCAGCGCATCACGTTACACCATTGGTTGCACTTCAGGGGCAGGTCGCGCCACGACTGAATCCAATTCTTATACGTGTTCCAAATGATGGTCTCTGACGTGGGACGAATCACCAGCTCTTCCTCCAGTTTCGCAGCAGGGTCTACCACCACACCGCCGTCAGCGGCCTTCAGACGGTAGTGCGTCACCACGGCAGCCTCCTTGGCGAAGCCCTCTACGTGCTCTGCCTCGCGGCTCAGGAACGACTTCGGTATCAGCAGGGGGAAGTAGGCGTTCTGCACATCTTCTGCCTTGAACATCTTGTCCAGCTGTTGCTGCATCTTCTCCCAGATAGCATATCCGTAGGGCTTGATGACCATGCAGCCGCGGACAGCACTTTGCTCGGCCAGGTCAGCCTTCACTACCAGGTCGTTGTACCATTGACTGTAATTATCAGCTCTCTTAGTTAAATCCTTTAATTCTTTTGCCATTTTTCTTGCTGTTTTCTTAAAATTTGCTGCAAAGGTACGAAAAAGTTTAGAGTTTAGAGTTTAGAATTTAAGGAAATTTTGTACATTTGCACCAAAATCATATATGTTTCACTTAAAAAAGACAAGATTATGAAGACAAAAATCATTTCTCTCCTGCTTTGCGTAGGACTGTTGTTTGCTTGCAACAATACCCAGAAGGGTGCTGGTATTGGCGCAGGTGGTGGTGCTCTCATCGGCGGTATCATCGGAGCCATCGCTGGTAATACGATGATTGGTGCAGCCGTAGGTGGTGCCGTAGGTGCTGGTGCTGGTGCTATCATCGGTAAGAAGATGGACAAGGCCAAGGCTGAGGCTGAGAAGGTGCAGAACGCCCAGGTAGAGACTGTTACCGACAACAACGGTCTTGAGGCTGTAAAGGTGACCTTTGACTCAGGTATCCTCTTCGCTACCGGTAAGGCCGACCTGTCTGCTACAGCCAAGAACTCGCTGGCACAGTTTGCTACTGTCCTGAAGAACAACAGCGATTGCGATATTGCCATTCAGGGCTATACTGACAATACTGGTTGGAAAGGCTCGTCAGCCTCAGAGAGCGCTGCCAAGAATCAGGCTTTGTCGCTCGACCGCGCATCAGCCGTTTCTAACTACCTGAAAGGTCTGGCCGTTTCGAACAACCAGATTAAGAGTGTAGAGGGTCTTGGCGAGGCTAACCCCGTTGCCGACAACTCTACCGCTGCTGGTAAGGCTCAGAACCGTCGTGTCGAGGTGTACATGTACGCTTCTCAGAAGATGATTCAGGAAGCCCAGGCACAGGCTAAATAATGGCTGTTGGCAGTTAGCCGTTAGCTATTGTAGAGAAACCTTATGAAGCGCATCCTTGCACTCATCAAGCGAACCCTAATATGGATAGTGGTGGCATTCTTTGCCTCCACTATTCTTTCTGTTGCCGTGCTGCGCTGGGTACCCGTATGGTTCACCCCTCTCATGTTTATCCGCGTAGCCCAGCAGGCCAGTGCAGGGCAGAAACTCACCCTGCATCACCATTGGGTACCGCTCGACCGCATCACCCCCTCGTTATCTACCGCTGTCATAGCCTCTGAGGACGCTCATTTCCTAGAGCACCATGGCTTCGACTATAAAGCCATCGAGAAAGCCGCCATGCGTAACATCAAGCACCCCGAGAAGCGCAAGCTGGGTGCTTCCACCATTTCCCAACAGACCGCTAAGAATGTCTTCCTGTGGCCTGGGCGCTCCTGGGTGCGCAAAGGCTTTGAGGTCTATTTTACCACTCTTATTGAGATCATGTGGTCTAAACAACGCATCATGGAAGTCTATCTTAACTCTATTGAGATGGGCGACGGTATCTATGGCGCTGACGCCGTTGCCGAATGGCACTTCCATACCCAGGCCTCCAAGCTTACCCGTGCCCAATGTGCACTCATTGCCGTCTCCCTGCCCAATCCGCGCCGCTTCAACTCAGCCCGCCCCAGCGCTTACATGCTTAAGCGCCAACAGCGCATCCTCCACGAAATGCGCTTCGTCAAACCATTGAAAGACTAAGCTTTCAATTTCCAACGTCTCCCCAATTAGCAACTAAAGTTTTTCGTTAGTAACTAAAAAAGAAGTTTAACGGCTGTTAAAAACTAAGCCTTTTAGTTGCTCATAACGAAAAGATTTAGTTACTTTGCACTCAGATATTGATACACGACGCAAATAACGATTGAAACTAAAAGCAAAAGATCAATGAAGAAACTGACCAACAAGGAAAAGGAAATCATGGACCTCTACTGGAAGCATGGTCCCATGTTTGTTCGCGAGTTGCTGGAGCATTATGACGAGCCTCGTCCACACTTCAACACGCTGTCAACCATCGTGCGTATTCTGGAGCGTGAGGGATTCCTTGGCCATAAGCAGTTTGGTAATACCTATCAGTACTATCCGCTCATTACGGAGGATGAGTACGGGCGCAAGTCGATAGCTGGTATCATCAAGAACTATTTTGGCGACTCCTACCTCTCTGCCGTCTCTTCGTTTGTCAAGGAAGAGAAGATTAGCGTAGAAGAACTGCGCGAACTCATCGACGAGATAGAGAAAAGTAGTTAAGTAGTATGTAGTTAAGAAGTTAAGCAATATGACAGACTTTCTGATATACGACCTCAAGGTAGCGGTGCTCATCATCGTGTTCTACATGTTTTACCGCCTGTTGCTCTCGAAGGAGACATTCCATCGGGTGAACCGTGTGGTGCTGCTCTTGACGGCAGTAGCCTCGTTTGTGCTGCCCCTGTGTGTCATTACGATGCACGAGACGGTAACCATTCAGGCGGTGCCTGAGGTAAGCATCGGCGATGTGCAAATGACACTGGCAGAAGAACCCGCCACCTCTCTGTGGCAAATCGTCCTGCCCATCCTATATATAATAGGTGTGCTGGCAACGCTGGCTCACACCCTGCTGGCAATACGGAAAGTCATACGCTTGATACGACAAAGCGAACAGCATCCCCAATCTGATGGCACCATCGTCTGCGTGACCGGTAACGCTGATGTGGCACCTTTCAGCTGGATGCGCTATATTGTGATGAATCGTAGCGACTATGAGGCACAGGATGCCGCCATTCTCGCTCACGAACGGGGACACATCCGTCTGCGTCATTCCTACGACGTTGTCCTCGTTGATCTGCTCACCGCCCTCCAGTGGTTTAACCCCGCTATGTGGATGCTGCGCCAGGATTTGCGCGCCATCCACGAATATGAGGCCGACGGTGCAGTACTCTCTCAAGGGATTAACGCGCGTCAATATCAATATCTGTTAATCTCGAAAGCCACAAGCATTGGCGGGTACTCCATTGCTAATGGCATCAGTCACAGTACCCTTAAAAATCGTATTCACATGATGACAAATAAGAAAACTCGTAGCAGCCACCTGTTGAAGCTGCTCGCCCTTGTGCCCATCATCGGCACAGCCCTCGCCCTCAACGCCCGTACCGTCACTGACTATGTTTATGACGAGCCTCAGAAAAAGCAAATTGTTAAGAAGGGTAAGAAGGCTGGAACTATAAAGATGGGGCCTGTCAATGAAGTCGTAGTTGTAGAACAGGCTACCAAAGTTGAGTCGACAACGGAAGACAACGAGCCGTTCACCGTCAGGGGAAAAGTCTTTGATGATGCAGGGAAGCCTGTTATTGGTGCTGTTGTCTTAATCGATGGTAGCAAGAAAGGTAGCGTTACCGACGTGAATGGTGCATTTACCATCAAGGCCAATATGGGTGACTACTTGAATATTTCCTACGTAGGATTGGAAACCGTACGCTTGGGTGTCAGTAAGATGTATGCAAAAGAGCACGAGTACCTCATTCCGATGAGAAAAGAAAACGAAAGCGGCAAAAAACCTTTCGATGTTGTGGAGCAGATGCCTCAGTTCCCTGGTGGTCCTGCCGCTCTGATGGAATACCTCTCCAAGAACGTCAAGTATCCTGAAGAAGCGTATAAAAACGGAATCCAAGGTCGTGTCATTGTCACTTTCGTCATTGAGAAAGACGGCAGTATCTCGGATGCCAATGTGGTTAAATCCGTAGATTCACAAATTGATGCAGAGGCTCTCCGTGTGGTCAACTCCATGCCCAACTGGATACCTGGACGTCAGAATGGTGAAACTGTACGTGTAAAATACACCGTGCCCATCACCTTCAAGTTGCAGGGTAATGAGCCTAAAGAGGTCGTTGGGGTAACCAGTCTTAATGCCAAAGCCTACGACTTAGAGGTGGACGGCAAATTGATGGATGCTGAAGCGCTGAACAGTATCAACCCTGACGACATTGAAAGCATACATGTCGACAAGCCCAAGGACGGTCAGACGAAAGGACGCGTTAGCGTCAAGCTGAAAGGAAAGAAATAACTCTCTCGTTATGCATAAGATTCAAACTATGCTAATCCTAGCTCTGCTGATGGTTTCTGCTGTCAGTAGAGCTCAGTATGATACGTATATCTGGAAGGCCGATTCCTTGTTCATGTGTGGTGAATTCGCCCAGTCCTGTACAATGTTCGATAAGGCATTCCAGACAGGGCATAACATTGATGTCCGTCATCTGTATAATGCTGCCTGCGTGGCTGCTTTGGCTGGCAATAAAGATGTGGCGTTCCAGCGGCTTTTCGCTCGGATGAAGAAAGAACCCAATTGGTACTATGAAGAGATTGAGAGCGACGAAGATCTGGTGTCCTTACACAGAGACGTACGATGGAAGACAATGATTGACAGTTTTTCAGTACGCCAAGAGCGTATCGAGCGTCATTACGACAAACCGCTGCGCAAACGTCTGCAGCAGTTGGGTAAGGCCGATCAAAACATCAGGCAGCAATGGGCTGCAGTTTACGCAGCCCAGCCTAGGAATCAGGCGAAGGTCGATTCGCTGTTGCGAGAGATGCAACAGATAGATCGTCAGAACGAGGTGGCAATCTGTGACATCCTCGACAAACGGGGCTTCGTGGGCCGTCAGGTGGTGGGTGAGGCCTGTGCAGTGTTTTGGCTCATCATTCAGCATGCGTCTACTGAATTGCAACGAAAGTACCTGCCCGAGTTCCAAAAGGCAGCTGTCAAAGGGGATATCGCATCGTCGCAAGTGGCTATGATGGAGGACCGTGTCAATAGTTTTGAAGGCAGACCTCAGATGTACGGCTCACAGTTCTTTGAGGATGAGTATGGGGTCAAGAGGCTCTATCCGCTGCTCGACCTTGAGAAGGTCGATGAATGGCGCAAGGAGGTGGGACTGGAGCCGCTGGCGGACTATCTCAGGAAAAATGGTGTCCAAATGCCTGTTACCCCAGCTCCGAAAGTGCCTGACAAGGCCTTGCGCGCCCAGCGCGTATTCTTGCAGCGAGGCGACAGCTGCATGGAGCAGTATAACACCTTCGAGGCCCAAAAGTTTTATCAACGGGCTTTCTCGTTGGCTGACACTTACGAGGTGCGCACTAAGCTGGCCAACTGCTGTTACCGTCGTGGCAACTTCCGCCAAGCATCCGAACTGTTAAAACTGGTCCCTGAGGACTCGCTCTCGCACGAGGCCTTCCGTCAGCTGGCATTCAGTTATCAGAAGTTGGGCGATACCGACTCCTATATCTATTGGGCCAACCAGCTGCTTGGGCATTTCCCCATGGATGGCGAGTTCGTGGCAGGACTTACCCATGCCTATACGAGAACCAATCAGCCACAAAAAGGCATCGTCTGCGGATTGCAATACCATTTGAAGGACTCTACAAACATCTTGGTCAATAGGGCACTAGCTGATGCTTGGTTTATGAATCGCGACTTCACGATGGCTGGTAAGTTGTTCGAACGACTCATTGAGCAGGGCGACTCCACTTTCAATACCCTCTATTCCGCTGGCAGGTGTTTCTCTTATGTCGATAGTCTGGAGCGTGCCTATGATTACCTGAAAGCCGCTCTCTATCTCTCGCAGATGCAGAACTATGGTGCAGCCTGGCGTCTTGGTGTTGTCAGCATCGATACCAAACGCTACGATGAGGGGCTGGGTTATTTGAGTCTCGCCATGCAGTTGATGCAGCCCGACACCACCGCCATGAAGGCCATCACTCTTTCCCAGGGCGAAGGCTACTATCTGACGGAGCACTACGAAGAGGCTGTTGCTGCGTGGAAGGAACACCTGACCTATAATCCCGCGTCCATCGCCACCTACTACAATATTGCCAATGCCTATGCTTATCTTCTCAAGGACAAGGAGCAGGCCAAGACCTACTACCAGCAGTTCCTCAACCTCGCCCGAAAAGAGGAAACCCCCAATGCCCAACTCACTGAGATGATAGCAAAGGCAGATGCGAACCTGAAGTCCACGATAAAATAATCTGCGTTTTCCTTGCATTTCTACGATTATTTTCATGTCTTTGCACTTAGAAAAGTAATCGCTGGATGATGTGGTAAAACTTACGAGATAACAAAGAAAATTAGGAGAAAGTTCTAAAAAATAGAAATTATCGTTATTTTTGTTTTGAAATTCAAAACTATTTCGTATCTTTGCACCGAATATGAGAATAGTATCACATAGACGATTAGTTGAGTTCTATAGTTCGGAAGGACATGGAGATGCTCAGGCTGCACTTGAACGATGGTATGACATCGCAGAAAAGGCAGAGTGGAAGAACCTGTCGGATATAAAGGCAGACTTCCCCACAACAGACTACGTTGGGAACCAACATTATGTCTTTGACATCAGAGGCAATAAATATCGTCTGGTAGTGGTCGTGAAGTTCACAATAGGACATATATTCATCCGATTTGTGGGTACACATAGTGAATACGATAAGATTGACGTTTCAACGATATAATATAAGGAGGTATAAATATGGCAAAGATTACAAAAGAACAATATGAGTTCGCATTGGCACGGATAGAGGAGCTGTTGCCCTTAGTGGATGACAACACGGCTTCCAACGACCGCAATGCAGTAGAGTTGACAATGATGTCAGATGTCGTCATAGACTACGAAAAGGAGCACTATCCCATTGGAAAACCTACCGTAGCCCAGCTGATACAGCTTTCTTTGGAAGAGAAGAATATGAGCCAGAAACAATTGGCTACAGAGATTGGGGTTAGTCCTTCACGCATAAGCGACTATGTCTCAGGTAGGGCTGAGCCTACGCTGAAGATAGCCCGTCTGCTTTGTGTCACTTTAGGGATAACACCTGCTGCTATGCTGGGATATTAGAGAAGGCAAAGGAGAAAGGTGAGCACTCGAAGATTGTCGTCACCACCAAGAAAAAGAAATAATCACTCTCTTGTATAAATGAACAGAATAGTAAGCATGTTAACCCTCGCCCTGCTAATGGCTCTGCCGTTAGTGGCGGGGGCTTTTCCCATAAATCAAGAGGTGGCTGATGACCGCTTTGCTATTACGCTGCAGGTGGATTCAGCCATCGCCAGCGAGCCGCAGAAGGTGTATCTCTATTCGATGATAGAGCGTCAGATGCTGTTGCATGATTCACTCTGCATTGATTCCGTTCATCGGGTGGGGACGATGCATGGGCAGGTGCCTTACGAATATGCCGTCCAGCTGATGTTTGCCCGCAGAGGACCAGGCGTAGTACCTGTAGTTGTGAAGAATGGTGACAGCATTACCGTTCATGTGGGCGACGAGGATGACGGCTTCCGTCTGCGCTATCCCAGAAAGACTGAGGGCTCGCCAACCATGCGTGAATACGTGGATTATCAATTGATGCAGGACAGCCTTGAGCAGCTGAGCAGGAAAATCAGGATGCAGATGCAATTGGTGGGTATGCCTAAAGCTAAAAAGGATTCGCTGAAAGCCATTTACGACAGGCTCTATCGTGAAACGGAACACCAAAAGGAACTCTTTGCCATGAATGCCAAGTATCCTTATGCCGCTATGGGCGCTGCAGGCACTATCTATAGCAACTACAAATGGAGTCCCACGACTCACACTTATAAGGAAGAGGTGGTCGATTCCATTATGAATTCTATTATTGAGCGATTTCCCGACTATCCGCCTATCCGTGCCCTCGTCAACGACAGTACCCTTGGTAACTACATGTCGGCAGAGAGCTTTTCTGTTCACAGCATGTATTGGAAGCGCTATAGCAGCCGCTTCTATGATAGTGAGACAGACTCCATTGTCCGTCCGCTGAAGGTGGGCGACTACTTCAACGCTCTCGGTATGAACCAATTTCGCGGACAGTATCTTTATGTCGATTTCTGGGCCTCGTGGTGCCAGCCCTGTCTGATGCAGATTCCCAATATCAAGCAGGCTGCCCAGCAGTTTTCTGACGAGTTGGTGGTGTGCCTTGTTAGCATCGACAAATCGGGCAAGGAGTGGTGGAGTGCTGTGAAGGAGCATGACTTGCTCAACCATTTGGAGGGTGAACATCCCTACCAGATTCATAATTCTCGTGCCTATAACGACAAAGGGAAAATGAATCCCGATGTCCGTTCGCTCGGCATCAAGTCCATTCCGCACAACTATCTCGTAGATCGCTCAGGACGCATCATCGCCAAGAATCTCTCGGGTAGTTTGCTCATCGACAGAATGAAAGAACTAATCGTTAAGGAGAAAGAACAATGAGAACAGCTCTTTTACTTTTTTACCTTTTTACTTTTTTACCTTTTCATGCACAATCTGCCGACTCGCTACGCCTGGAGGCACAGCAGAGCTACGACCGAGGCTACTTTCAGCATAGCATCGGTCTGCTCAGACAAATTGCCGATGACAGCGTGACCATAGATGATATGCGCTTGCGTTACGACTGCTTCTGCCAGATGGGACAGCTTGACTCTCTCTTCTTGTGGGGTGAACGGGTGGTAAAACTAAACCCACTGGACCGCATAGTACCCGATTTGACCTATCGTTTGAATAATGCTGACCCTGAGCATTTGAACCCAGGGAAGTCCATCGAGATATGCGAGCGTTACAAACAGCAGGACTCTACCCATATCCTCGTCAACCGTCAGCTGGCCGATGCCTATTACATTGTAGGCAACTACGACCTTGCCCTGCGCGAGTTAGACCGTCTTGAGTCGCTTGGAGACAGTTGTTTCAAGGTGCTCTATACCAAAGGCTCTATCTTTGTGCATACTGCTCGTTATCAAGATGCCTACGACTATCTGAGCCGAGCCACCATTCTGCGTAACGACACTCATGGCTATTGTCTTTTCCTCTTAGGCATTGCCGCCAACAAGATAGGGTTGGGAGCAGAAGGTCTCAGCTATCTTGAGATGGCTAAAGAACGACTGATGCCTAATCGCAAAACGCTGTTCCGTCTGCACCAGGAAATGGCAGAATCCTTTCGTATGAAGAACGAGCCTGATTTTCGTTTGGAAGAGTTGCAGGAGTGTCTTCGCCTGGCAGATGAGAAAGACGTTAATGAACTGACCTACCAGATGGGCCAGTGCTATGTCAGCTTACGCCAAATAGACAAGGCTCGCGACTGTCTCAACCGCTTCTTGGCAGCTACTGAGAACAAGGAGTACAACGACAAGATAAAAAGCATGCGCGAGTCAGCCCAACAACAACTCCGCATGATGATGTGGTAAGTGTGGCATGCTTTAGTCCGTCCGGTCGGACTGCCAGTCCGTTCCTTACGGACTCCGAGTCCGAAGCCTTCGGACTAACGGCTACTATTATAACCCAAGGTTGCCCTCAAATAACCCAAGGTTATTTCTCAATAAGCGTTCCTTATTAATCGATAAGCGTTCCTTATTAGCATCAAAAAAAAAGAATTCGGAAATGTCCCTCCCTTGGTCCCGTTTTCGCCCGAAAGGCCGATGTGCAAAGGGCTGAGGCACGGGAGGGACAACGAAAGGTATATTATTTGTTAAAATGAGGAAGAAACAGACAAAGCTATTCACGTACATAGAAATCTTTTTGTAATTTTGCCGTATGAAACAGAGATATGCCGTCATCGTGCTATTTGCACTAATTATCGCTTCAAGCTTTACCAGCTTGGATAGTTATAGATCGACCAGCAGAATGGTGAATGAGGATATGGACAGAGCACTGGCTCTGGCCTTGGAGGAACAGCAGAGCGATGTTATTAACCAAGATACTATCCGTACATTTAATAACCACTTGCAATTAGCAGAACTGCGTGGAAAGGCTACTCTGGCAGTTGACACCCGTGGACAGAAATTCAAAGCGTATGCTCATTGCTCTGAGGCTACTATCTTCAGTCTATCAGATCAGCGGCTGGCTTCCGTGCTTTGGATAATAACAATAGGCTGGGGTCTGTTCTGCTTCTATCGTAGAAAGAGGTTTGAGCCGTTATTGGCGGGCATGACTCATTATGGCGGATTGCGATTCTCTGAATCTGAAAGCCGTTTCTATGATGCCGATGGTTGTCAGGTTCAACTTACTCCCATGCAGCATCAGCTGATGGAGATGTTCTTCCAATCGCCATCGCATTCGCTGACGAAAACAGAAATCTGCAATGCTCTCTGGCCCAAGAAGCCCGATGCCAGCGAGACACTTTACACCCTGATTCGTAGGTTAAAGCCCGTCATAGAGCAACATTCTGACCTCAAAATCGAATCGGACCGCAGTAAGGCTTATCGGTTGATTAACAGGTAGATAGCTTTGCTGATAATAGCCTGACAATGAAATGTCAGACAAATGTCAGATAGTTTTTTCGATAATAAAGGAATCTCTTCGTACCTTTGCGATTGAAATCGCGAAGATATGTAGAGAAATGAGAAAGGTCATATTTATTATTATCACTTTCATCCTCGTAGCGGTGAGCATCGACTGGATTCATTCTTGTGCCGACCTGAAGTCACACAAAGAGGTATTCGGCCGTTACCTCACCTATGCTGAAATGTACGAATACAAGGACAAGAACTATGATTACGTTGTTCGCGTTCCATCGTTCTTCAATGCCCAGCCCGATTCGTTACAAGAGGAGAAAGGCCGCATGCGTTTCGACTATGCCGACCAATGGATAACGCTAGTCGTCGAAAGCCACGTGATAAACAACAATGGGATGTCGCTCCAAGCAGGCATGGACTCGCTAGCGCAAATCCTTCACGCCACCGACAGCAAGATGGGCAATGATTATTTCATCCTCTCTGGACCACAGTATGAGAATGGTAGTCGCATCGACGGCTACAGTTATCACACCAAGATTATGGCCAATCATAAATTCTGGTTTGTTTATACGATGATTTATCCCGATGATTACAAGGATGTCCTTACTCGACTTTTCAAGGAGATAGACGACTGGCAGATTTGGGAACGTCCGCATATGTAACGTGTTTTTGTTAAGATGTGCTAAATGAAGTTTGGTTTTGACAGGTTTATGTGTCTAATAAGTGTACAGCGCTAAAAACAGATGGATAAAACGGCATTTGAACAGCAGGCCCGCACGTGGCGACAGAAGGCTCTCAGCGTGAGCATGAGCTGCGGAGCGGGCAGAGACGAGGCAGAAGACATCGCTCAGGATGTGATGCTCCGCCTGTGGCAGATGCACGATGAACTTGAGAGGTATCATTCTATAGAGGCTCTGGCTGCTCTTATGGCTCGACATCTGTTGATAAACCACCAGAGGCGACGAAAGCCTGAGGCACTGAACGAGGCGAAGATTGTCAGCATAACCACCAGTCCCCACGAACAGCTGGAGATGAAGGAGGACGACCAGTGGCTGACTAAACGCCTGGAGCAACTGCCCACCACACAGCGCACCTTATTATATATGAGGCAAGTGGAGCAGCGCACTCACGAAGAGATAGCACGACTATTAGGCATCGAAACTACATCGGTTAGCACGCTGCTGGCAAGAGCACGAAGATCATTATTAGAAGACATTAAACGTAGAAACAATTTATGATACAGTACACTAAAGAGGTTATCGCGAAGCTGCTCGACAAATATATGGACGGCACTTCATCGCTCGACGAAGAGACCATACTGGCTCAGTACTTAAAGGGCAGCAACATCCCCAAGGAGTGGCTCTGCTATCAGCAGATGTTCGAGGAGATAGAGTCGATGGCACCACAGCCAAAGACCCGCAAACGTTGGGCCATCTGGAGCATTGCTGCCGCTGCCATAGTAGTTGGTGTGTTGTATCTGACAGTTACGTCTCGTCAGACTGAGTTAGTACCCACAGAACCGCTTACGGCTCAGGCGGATACCACAAGCCAGCAAACCATTGCTCCAGCTGATACCGTTACGGCCCAGCCTGTACATACAGCGGAACCACAGCAACCCGTAAAGGCTAAGAAGCGCAGTCTCCGTAAGGCAGAGCCAACGATTCACGACTACGACAAGGCATATGTCTTAATGGCTGAGGCCAGACAGAAACAGATGAACGTGGAAAGACAGATAGCACAGGCAGAGCAGGAAATCTTTGAGGCCCAGTTGGCTGCCTACGGCTATGTCCCCGTGATGCAAGAAGATGGTACCATTATTTATATAAACGAACAAACAGAATTAATTGCATATGAAGAGTAAACAATTCCTGGCAGTCAGCATCATGATGCTGAGCCTACAGACAGCCCATGCACAAGGTCACATCAAACGTGCCTTCAACGTACTGATAACCGACACCTCTACCAAGGTGGAATCTACTCAAAAGCTTAACAAAGACCCAGAGACAGGCACCAAAATAGGGCAGCTTGATGTCTATGAGTTTACGATTCCAGCATCGCATCACAATCTGGTAGAAGATATCAAACAAGCTTTCGACCAGGACAAAGAAAAAGCCTACAGCTTGAGTTCTGTATCTACTGCTAACAAGAAGTCATACAATTATACAAGTTTAGCGGTGGGTGGTGAAGATAACGGCTATCCTTTAGGCGATATGAAGAACTCACGCTATATCTATGCCCTTTTCCTTGATGCTGATGATCAGAGCAAATCGCATCGATATGCCTACGCGATGGAATGGTGTGAAGGTGCAAAAGAGATTGTAGGAAAGCTCATCATCACTTACGCCACAACGCAGGAACACCGTAGAAGCAAAAGACAAACAAGAACTATCAGCATCAACGGAAGAGACATCAAGATTGACGGCAACAGCTTCTCATTTGGCAGCGGTTTCCCCTATGACGACAGTTCCGTGTTCGACTCCGATTCCCTCTTCTTCAATCGCCAAAAGAGTTCTGAGTCATGGCTCAGCGAGTTTAACACCTACAAGAACCTCTTTCTGAAGAACCCTGATGGCACAGCCGCCAGCCATTATGCCTCCTCTATTTACAAACTCTGCAAGAATACAAACTCGGTGGAGAAAGACGAGAAGATGTTGGTGGCTCAAGAGATTGCGAAACTCAAGACAAGCACCAAAGACGAGTTCATCAAACAATTGTTTGATATGAGTATTAAGCGGTTAGGAAAGTAAAGCGCATGAAACATATTATCATAATTGCCCTCTCTCTGCTTTTAGCAGCGAGAGCAGGGGAAGCTACAGCCCAAACGCAGAGCGATTCGACCAGCGTAAACAATGATTCCATCACTTGGAACAAGGAGCTTGAAGGCGTAGTCATCAAAGCACAGAAGCAACTTATCAAACAGGATATCGATCGCATAGGTTATGACGTACAAGCTGATGAGGAGTCGAAAACACAGACTGTTATGGATATGTTGCGCAAGGTGCCAATGGTAACTGTGGATGGCGAGGATAACATCACGGTGAAAGGCAACAGCAACTTTAAAATCTACAAGAACGGACACTATGATCCCAACCTGTCGAAAAATGCCAGGGAGGTGCTGAAGTCGATGCCTGCCTCGATGGTAAAACGCATAGAAGTCATTACCGATCCTGGAGCCCGCGAGGATGCTGAGGGTGTGGATGCCATCTTGAACATCGTGATGATGGACGGTTCGAAACTCAATGGCATAACGGGTGTGGTATCTGCCAGCTATAACTCGCTGAACAATACCAATCTCTACACCTCGCTGACAGGGCAGATGGGCAAGATGCTGCTCTCTGTAGATTATGGCTACGGGGGTATGTCGTCGAAGAGTACAGAGAATAGTCAAGTCACAGAACGAACCTTTCTGCAGACAGGTAATCATTTGTGGGCTCAGTCTGCAGGCAGTAATCCTGGTGATATACACTATGCTAATCTCAATGCCAGTTATGACCTCGACTCACTCAACCTGCTGTCGGCCTCGTTTGGCGGATATTTCTACAAGCTGAATGTGCAAGGCGATGGCCAGCAAAGCTTGAGTAATGCATCAGATCAGCCTATTTACAGTTTCAGCAATCATTATTGGATGCCTGGCTATAGCCACCATTCTTGGAATGGAAGACTTGACTATGAGCATAAGACGCGTCGGAAGGGCGAGCGACTCACACTCTCTTATATGCTCGCCCTGACGCGTCAACATACAGATCAGGAGAATACCTATTCAGACTTGATAAATACTCCCTTTCCCTATACCAGCAGCCTGCAGACAGAGCGTGAACGGTTCACGGAACATACCTTTCAAGCAGACTGGCTTCGACCTCTCGGAAAGGGCTATCAATTAGAGATTGGAGCAAAATACATAGACCGCAGCAACAACAGTCACAATACGCAGGACTTCAGAGGTGGTTTGCCAGCAACGGACAATTCCTTTGAGCACACCACTCGTGTATTGGCCGGCTATGCCGACTACATCTATAACACAGAAAAATGGTCTGCCCGTGCAGGCTTGCGCTATGAATACAGCTATATGCGTGGCAGCTATCCAGACGGAAGTAATCTTACGTTTAGTCACCAATTGAACGACTGGGTGCCACAGGCCAGCCTGAAGTATCAGCTGACGGAGTCGCAGTCGCTGAAGCTGAACTATACCAACAGCATCAACCGTCCAGGCATCTCGTATCTGAATCCTGCCGTTGTCACCTCTCCAAATGTCGTGCAGCAGGGAAACCCGTTGCTGGTCAGCTCCCATTCACAGAGTCTTTCTCTCATCTATATGTACATCGGTAAACGCCTGACATTGCAACTTGCTCCAAGCTGTCGGTTCAGTAATGGCGGCATTGCTTCCATACAGAGGGCGCAAGACGACGTACGCTATCTGACCTACGACAATATCCAGCGTTATCGTCGTTTTGGCTTCGAGCAGTATGTACAATGGCGACCATTTGACGGAACAACCATTATCATCAACAACAATCTGCACTATGACTACTATGAGAATCCTAATTGGGGCTATCGTAATTTGGGGTGGTCAGACAATTATTATGCGAATGTGACGCAGAAACTGCCTTGGAAACTGCAACTCTATCTGAGTTCCTACGGTAAGATTGGACGCAGTCCCAGCAGCGTCTATTACATGCAACACTCATGGTTTGGATACTACATTTCGTTGCAGCGCTCATTCCTGAAAGATGATAGGCTGACAGTTCGGTTGGGTGCCAATGCCCCGTTCAACAAGCATTGGAAGATGGAGGCAGAGACTGTCAATGGCGACTACCATGATTGTCAGACATCTTGGAATCGTGTCCAATCGTTTAGCCTCTCGTTGACTTGGCGTTTTGGCTCGCTCAAAGCCAGCGTGAAGAAAACCGAACACAGCATTGATAATGACGACGTAGTAGGTGGAATTACCAAAGGACAATGAGAACATCCTTATTTTGCCCTTGAAACGTTATGAGTCCTTAAAAATATTGCGAATATTTGGAAGTCTCAGAAACTTTCTATAATTTTGTAGATTGGTATGAAACGGATACGATTGTTGTACATATCGCTTTTGCTCATGTCTGCCCATGCTGTGGCGCAGACGGAGAATGGCAGTTCGAAATTGCCAGAGCATGCTTTAGATGCCTCACCTACTAGCATTAACAAGTCTTATCTGTCAGATTCCATGCATTTTCAGACCGACGTCATGCGTCCTCAGCTGACTATTCCTAAGGAACCGCAAGTCGTCAGCTATATCCATCAGACCAAGCAAGGTGCTGCTGGTTTCCACTTGTGGCAAGGAGCTACGCTGGGCTTTTATGGGGCGACTAGCCAGATGCCAGGTTTGATGAACACCGAGTCAGGCTCGATGATGTTCCAACAGAACGCAGGCAGATGGCATTTCACAGCCTCAGCTCTAGCCAACAAATACTGGATGCCTTGGCAACGAACCCTGGCCTCGCAATACGGCTTTGGTGGAACAGTTGGCTATGACCTCAGCGACAACGTCTCGCTTCACGCCTTTGGCTACTATTATGCCAACAAGATGCAGGTCGGACCTGCCATGAGTCCTTATGTCAACAACTCGACCTATGGTGGCTATGCCGATATCCGTTTTAGCCAGACCTTCGGCGCTAATATGGGTGTTCGCAGATATCTCAATCCCATGACAGGCAAGTGGACCACCGAACCTATCGTCAATCCCTATATCAAGATAGGCGACTCCAAAATCGAGTTCCCTTTGGGCAGTCTGCTGAAAGCATTTGTTTGGGGAAATCAAGACAACCCCATGCGTTACCAGCCCAGGCCACAATCGCCAGGGGCAGTCACCCCACGTCCTGTTGCTCGTCCTGCAATGCGTCCTTCAATGTATCCTGCCGTACGTCCATAACGTCACTAATCGTCACTCCTCCGGATGCATCCCTACCGAGAAACTGTAGGTTTGCTTACGCTACTTTTGCCCGGAAATGAAAATAAATCAAAATTTATTTTGCATTTTGCTCACTTATTCGTAC